>JBJMGJ010000360.1:0-8963 GCA_045807965.1 Bryobacteraceae bacterium
CGAGCGGTTTCTGTGGCGCGTATTTACTCCGGATGGACATCAAACCGGGCATTTCGTGCTCGGCGATGGAGATTTCCTTCCGACCCCAGTCGGCAAGGCTTAGGTCCGCGACTTTGTACTCCGCCGCAGTCCGATTCAGTGTTGCACTTCCCATAGTTGAACCTCGTATTCCATTATATCCATAAATCTTGATATGTTGATGGGTGGGTGTCCCAGATTCTTCGCTCGCTTCGGCTGCTCAGTGATCCCACTCGGGTGCGCCTCTTGCTTCTTCTCGCAAGCGAAGAGCTATCCGTTGCCGAACTGCAGGCGATTCTGGCAAAGGGACAAAGCCAGATCTCTACGCACTTATCGCAACTAAAACGCGTAGGCTTACTGGAAGATCGGCGCACGGGCAAGAACATTTTTTATCGTCTGAAATCGGCGGCAAACGATGACGACGCAAACGCCGTGGAAGAACTCGTCCGGTTGCTGCGCATCGCGGTTCGCGAGATGCCCGAGGTCTCTCAAGACCAGGAAGCATTAGGGCTGGTCCTTGAGAAAAGGCGCGACCGGATGCGCAGCTATTTTGACGGGCTCGCAGGACGATTTGGCCGGGAATACCTGCCGGGAAGGTCATGGCAAGGGTTAGCCGAGGCTTTGTTAAGCCTGATGCCACCGATGGTCATTGCGGATCTTGGCGCCGGCGAGGGTACATTTTCTCAGTTGCTTGCCCGGAAGGCGGAGCGCGTCATTGCAGTAGACAACTCGGAAAGCATGGTCAATTTCGGCACTAATCTGGCAGAGAAACACGGTGTCGCAAACATTGAATACCGTCTGGGCGACATGGAGGCCCTGCCCATAAACGATCGTGTCGTTGACCTCGCTTTCTTTAGTCAATCTCTTCACCATGCGCTGAATCCGGAACGGGCCGTTTCCGAGGCTTATCGCACCCTTCGTCCCGGTGGCCGCGTCGCCATTCTCGACCTGGTTCGTCACCAGTTCGAAGAAGCGCGTGAGATGTACGCGGACGTTTGGCTCGGATTCACAGAAACGGAGCTTCGTCGCTTTCTCGAGAAAGTGGGTTTCGGGGATGTCTCGACTTCCGTCGTTCATCGCGAACCGGATTCACCCCATTTTGAGACGCTGCTTGCCGTTGCAACTAAGCCGGCGCAACGTCCGTAGGCGTAAGATCGTGACTTCGGGCGACGGCTGCATACCCCAGTCCGACCACGCTCACAAACATCATCAACACTTCGCTATCGCCTAAGTTGTACTCGAGAGTCCCGCCTACCAGAACAGCGATCGTAACCGCGACGCTCGAATGCAACAGAAAGAGCCGGAGCGATCGCACCTTGCCTGCCCCAAGGATCTCGCGAACGCAGTCCCACACCGCAAGGCCGATGGCCCAAAGGATAAACAATAATCCGGGGATTCCTCTTTCGGCCGCGTATTGCACGTAAATGTTGTGAAGGTGGCCATAGTAACCCACGGGCAGGGGTCGCTTGACATCGGACGGAACGTAACGGTCGAATTGTCTTCCAATCTGCTCTGGTCCGATTCCGAAGATCGGGTGCGCTTTGATCATCTGCAAACCGGTGACGAACGTGACAACGCGATGGCGATTCGAATCGGTCTCGCCATGGGGAGACACCACAGAGGTGAGCCGCTCTCGAGTGGCCGTAGGAGCAAGCGCAAACCCAACCGCAACAACAACAGGGATCGCCAGAACCATCTTGGGCCGCCAACACCAGACCAGGTAGCAAACGGCGCAAACGGAGGCCAGCCAGATGCTGCGGGTCTCACCCAGAAGGATGGAGACGGACAAAACCACGACAGCCGTCCACCCCAGCCAAGACGGCAATCTTCGATCAGAAAAGAAGATCTGGGCGAGAACCAGGCAAAGCACGCTCAGCTGGAGCGCCCCGAAAGTCATCCAGTGGCTGTCAAAACCCGTAATTCTGTGCCCTACATAAGTGACGTAAAAATTCTCGCCTGATTTCTTCGCCGCCTCATACTTCTGAATGAACTGCACGTAGCCCCAGAAGGCCGAGGCAGTCGCGGCGGTAGTCCAGCCAACCAGGAGGTAGAACGACTTTTCAAGCTGCCGTCGAAAGACCGTATAAATGAGCGGAATAAATAAGAAGAGGACGAGCTTCTTGACCTGGGCCCGCCCGGTCCAGGGGTCAGGACAGACCAGGTCCGCCACGATTGTCCAAACGCAGAACGCGGCGAGCGGAACCCATATACGAGGAAACCGTAACCTCCAGCGGAAAATCAATAACAGTAGCAGACCAAGCGCGAGCAAAAACTCGCTAACGCTGATAGAGATGTGAATGAATGCGGCGGCTCCTGTCGTAACCCCGACTAGAACACGATTCTGAGCCTGTTCGCGTCCGGACATGAAGGCTCAGTATGACAGAATGAGCGATTTGTTCAGTGGACCTTTTCTTATTAAGACACGCCATTGCCGAAGACCCTAAACCCGGACAGAGTGACTCTTCCCGAGCCCTGACCTCGGAAGGCCGCGAGAAACTTGAAGAGGTTCTTAAGCTCGCTCGCAGAGCGAAAGTCCAACCGACCCTGATCCTGGCGAGTCCTCTAAAAAGAGCTATGGAAACCGCCGAAATAGCGGCGAAAGTCCTGGGCTATGAAGGAGAGATTTTACGGACAAAGGTCCTACTGCCGGAATCCCGTCCGGAAGAAGTCTGGGAAGAGATTCGCGGTCATCGCGACGAACAATCAATCCTGCTCGCCGGGCACGAGCCGCTATTTAGCCGGTTGGGGGCTTACTTGTTGGGCGCTCCTTCGGTGCGCCTTGAATTCAAGAAGGCAGGTCTGTTGAAGCTCGAGGTCGACAGCTTTCCGCCCCATCCAAGAGCCGTGCTCGAGTGGTATCTTACGCCGAAACTCGTGGCCGGCTGATCATGATGACCCGCCGATGTTTATGATGTAAGTAGGTCTGGATCATGGGTAACCTTCGCGTGTTTAGTGTGGGCGCACTCACGCGACGAAGCTTGCTTGCTGTTCTTTTTCTGTGTTCATTGTCGGGGTGGGCCCAAAGTCCCGATGGTCAAGGGTCCCAGCAGAGCGCCGAAAAGAAGTTCAATGCGGAGACTCCGATGGAGTTTCAGTCCCATGGATTGGATTACGAAGCACTGACACGGAACGGTATTACCGTTATGTTCGCGTCACTTCCCCCGCACATCAAAGACTTCAACATAGTTCAAATCACCGTAACGAATGGTTCTTTAGTCTCTTGGACCGTAAAGCCGAGCGATTTTGCGTTTGTCCGGGAGAGTGGCGTGACACTGCAGCCGGTGTCCGCCGATGACGTCGTTGAGTCTCTTCTGCAAAAGGCGAGCAGAACAGACGTCATAAAGCTTCAGCTGCTTTACGAGGATTCCATCTACGGCCTCTCAAACTTCCGATCCACAAACGGCTATGAACAGCGGCGCGAAGCCGCGATGGCGCAGTTTGTAAATCGAAGTTTCAAGGCTGCTGTCGCTGCGTCCGCCATCACCATGGTTCCCGCAAGGCTGAAGCCCGGCGAAAGCACGGATGGGGCCGTTTTCTTCGAGAACAAGCACAAAGAAAAAATTCTCGGCCCGGGCCGTCTGATTGCGAAAACGTGCGGTGAGACGTTCGTTTTCGAAGTGTATCCGGAGATAAAGATTCGCTAGTGAGTTCTCATCGACCTGCTTCAGGCTACATTGACTTACATTCCCATACGACGGAGTCGGACGGAACCTATACGCCGAGTGAACTTGTCGAACGGGCGGTTCGGGACGGACTCGATGCCCTGGCAATTACCGACCACGACACGTTCTCCGGATTTGACATAGCCTTGCCGTTCGCTGAGCGAGCCGGACTTGATTTGGTTCGCGGTATCGAGCTGAACTCGCGCCTGAACCTTTCTGGAGGAGGCGGATACAGGCATGTTCACCTTCTCGGTTACTTTCCGGTGAGGCCGCCAGAGCGGGATTTCCTCGAGCGGCTCGCTAAGGAGCGTGACGATAGACGTAATCGGAATCGCAAGTTAGCGGGCTCCTTACAAGAGCAAGGCATCGAGTTGACTTTGGACGAGGTGGAAGCGCGCGGCAAAAGCCTCGCCGGCAGGGCTCACTTCGCGCAGTTGCTTGTCGAAAAGGGGTACGTGAAAACGTTCGAGGAAGCGTTTGCGCGCTATCTCGGTGAGAGTGCGCCCACCTATATCGAGCGCCAAAGTCAAACCACCGAGCAAGCAATCGAGCGTATTCGGGCAGGCGGGGGTGTTCCCGTCGTGGCTCATCCGGTCCGTCTTTCGCTGTCGAGAGATATGGAAATGAGAGAGTTGATGAAGCTCAAAACGGCAGGGTTGCAGGGTCTGGAGATCTACCATTCCGATCACCCTCCGGAACTACAGGCTCACTATCGTCAACTCGCCGAACAGCTGGATCTGCTGCCCACAGGCGGTTCAGACTTCCACGGCATGATCAAGCCTGAGATCCAGCTTGGGACTGGCATGCGAGGCAACATTCGCGTTCCGGCGGATTTTCTTACACGAATGCGAGACTTCGTACAATAAAGCTTGTCCGAGGCACTTCCCCGACTTCGTTTCAATCTCGACTTTCTGCCCTCATCCGATCCGGAGCGACCGGGCTTGTACATTCGAGATCCATATCACTATTCCGACGCAACCCTTCTCGTTCCGCCGCCGCTCGTCCAGGCGCTGGAGTGCTTCGATGGGCAGCAGACTACTTTGGACCTCCGTTCCGAACTGGTCCGGATCACGGGCGAGATACAGGTAGGAGAAATCGAAAAACATCTCTACGACGCGCTGGACGAGGCTGGCTTTCTTGAGAATGACCGGTATCGGGACCTGAAAGGGAAACGCGAACTTGAGTTCGCGAAAGAACCTGAGCGCCGAGCTGAATTCGCGGGTTCAGCGTACCCGGAAGATTCCTCCGGCCTGTCTGCCCTCCTCACTCGTAGCGTTGGCCAAGCTAGTGGTGACGGAAGAACCGTCGCCATCGCAGCTCCGCATGCGAGTCCTGACGGGGGTTGGGAAAGCTACAAGGCCGGTTACCAGGCTTTGCCGCCGCGCGACGAAGCGCACGAGAAAACATTCATCATCCTTGGTACGTCCCATTACGGCGCGCCCGAGCGTTTTGGCCTAACCCGAAAGCAGTTTGTCACTCCGTTCGGGACTGCGCAAACGAATACAGCCTTGGTAGACGAGCTTGAACGGAACGCACGCGAGGCGATTCGGATGGAAGATTACTGCCATGCGGTAGAGCACTCGATTGAGTTCCAGGTTGTCTTCCTGCAGCATATCTATGGTCCGAACGTCCGGATTTTGCCGATACTCTGCGGGCCCTTCGTGAAGAGCATCTATGGCGCCGAGATGCCTGAAGCGACGGACCACGTCGCGCGATTCTTCGATGCTTTGGGCTCGATCGCTGAACGAGAAGCGCAGAAGGTGTTCTGGGTATTAGGCGTTGATATGGCTCACATGGGTCGTCGCTATGGCGACACGTTGCGAGCGACGGCCAACATGGGCGAGATGATGGCCGTCGAGAGACGCGACCGCGACCGCATTAACCGACTCGAGACCGGCGACCTCAAGGGATATTGGGAGCTGGTGCAGGACGGGCACGACGATCTGAAGTGGTGCGGTTCCGCTCCGTTCTATACATTCCTGAAAACTGTGCCGGACGCTCGAGGCGAGCTTCTGCAATACCAACACTGGCAGATAGACCCGCAAAGCGTGGTTACCTTCGGCGCAATGAAGTTCAGTAAGTAAACACCGCGCGCATCAGTATTGTCCGCCGCCCCACCAGTATCCAGGCCGCACTCGAACCTTCAAACCGGGCCGGTTCACATCGACTTTGATCGTGTGGAAACCGGGTTCTTTGCTTGTTTCCTCATTGGGTGTATAGCTCAGCAGGTATTGGCTGTTCAGATCTTTCCCGATATCCGTAATGGCATTCTCGAGCGCTTTATCAGTAGCAAAGCTATAGAGTTGGCCTCCAGTGAAATAACTGAGCGCCTCCGCGGGAGTTTTCCTGAACAGATCATGGATACCGCGAAAGAGCGGGGGCGCGGCATTCAGAAGGTTTCCCGTTTGTTGTTGCACGTTGGAGGTCTCGCTTCTTGGTCCGTTGCCGATAAGGTTTGGCTGAGCCTCGGGCGGGATGCGGCCGTTTGTCGGAGGCGGGTAATCCATCTTCTTCATGAAGGCCGTCATCACCTTCGAAATATCGACACAGTAGACAATCACGTTATCGAACTGCATCTGCCGTACTGTCGCCTGCAGATGCGATTCGCTTCCCTTATCGATGTTGCGGCTAAGAAGCAGAATGACGTGACGGCGCGCGTTTTGCGTATCGTGACGCTTTAGCATGTGGTCTGCTTCGAGTACGGCGTCGATCAACCTTGCGGAAGAAGAGCCGGAATTGAGTTTTTGCATGGCGTCATCGAGCTTGTCGGGATCCTGGGTGAAATCCTGCAACACCGTCATGCGATGATCAAACGACAGAATTGCGACATCGCCGCCCTCGCCCGTCACGAGCCCATGGAGTAAGACGCCGGTCTTTCTGAGTTTCGGAAGAAACGGCTCAATTTCGGAGTTCGCCTGCACAACCATGACGACCGACATCGGGAGCTGGGTGAATTCCGCCGATATCTTCTGCGCCTTATCGTTGTCATACAGCGCGAACTCATTCGGACCCAGCCCGTTGACATATCCATGACCATCGGGGTCGAGAACCGTGGTTGGAACCAGAACCGTCCTGACTGTTGCTCGCCCGATTACAGGGCCATTGTCGACGCCAACGTCGCCTATGATCGGCTGTGACGGTTTCACGTTGGCGGGAGATGCCTTGTCAGGGTTCACGGGCGCCGGCCCAAGCTGACCTGGCTGCGGCGGCGGACCATCCGGCACTCGTCCGGGCTGGATCTGGCCGAATAAAGGCACGCTAAGGGCCAAGATCGCCCCAAAAAACACTATTGGCTTCCGCGAGCGCTGGATCATCACTGATGTGATGCCTCGCGGCGTTTCTGAGTTTCGAGCACCCTGGGTTCGGTGGTCTGTCCAGTTGCTGAGTGTTCGGTGCGTCCCGCGAGGAGATCGAGAATGTGCGGAATGAGGTGTTGGATCGCTTCCAGAGAGTGCAAAACTCCTTTCGGAGAGCCTGGCAGGTTAACGATCAGGCTCTGCTTTCGGCTTCCCACGACGGCGCGCGACAAAACGGAAAACGGAGTTTGTTCCAATCCTCGAGCCCGCATGAGTTCCGCCACGCCGGGTATCTGGCGTTCTATAACGTCGATCGTCGCCTCGGGCGTGATATCACGAGGCGCGACCCCGGTTCCACCCGTAGTCACTATCAGGTTGGCAACGCCTTCGTCAGACCACGATTGTAATTGAGAAGCAATGATTTCACGTTGGTCAGGCACAACGGTCTGAGCTACCACCGGCCACGATTTTTGTTGACAGTAGCTGACGATCGCCGGTCCTGAAACATCTTCTCGCGTGCCCTCCGTTACCGAATCACTGACGGTCAAAACCGCAACTCGAATCATCGGGCTCGCTCACGGCGGAAGGTGCCGGATTTACCGCCACTCTTTTCGACAAGATGAACTTCGCGGATTTCTATGCTCTTGTCGAGAGCCTTCGTCATGTCATAGACCGTCAGTGCAGCAACGCAAGCGGCTGTCATCGCCTCCATCTCGACTCCCGTGCGCGCCACCGTCGAGGCAGTCGCCAGGATTTCAACGCCGTGCTCAGCGAGCGTTAATTCGACGTTCACTTTCGTCAACGGAAGAGGGTGACAGAGAGGGATCAGATCGGATGTCCGCTTGGCAGCCATGATCCCGGCTATTCGAGCCACTTCGAGCGGATCTCCCTTCTTGTTCGTCGGGAGCGCATCAAGAACGGCTTTGTTGAGTGCAACGAAGGCCCGCGCGGTTGCGTTCCTCTCGGTTTCGGCTTTCGATCCGACATCGACCATGGACGCTTTACCCGCCGGGTCGTAATGAGAAAGCTTGCTTTCCATGCGAAACTCCGAATGAATCTAGGGCTTGAGCATGACCCGGATAGTATCACCGCTGTCCCAGGTCTCCCGATCATGATCCGCCACCAGGAAAACGTTTGCGCGCGCCAACGCGGGAATATCGCTCGAGCCTTGCCACGGTATATGGCGCAGGCTCAGTCCGTCGGGCGCAAGGCGAGCGGGGAGAAAGCGTGTTAAGCCGAGTTTATGGCGGAATGGCGCCTCAAAACGTGCCAGAAGAAAAGGCGATATCGGCTCAGATTCTCCGCAAAGAAGTTCGAGGGCGGGTCGCGCAAACAGCTGATACGTGATCAGAGACGATCCGGGATTGCCCGGCAGTCCGAAGACTGGCTTGCCGTTCAGCGTGCCGAAGGCGGTCGGCTGACCGGGTTGTACGCGTACCCGCTGGAAATGAAAGTTCACACCAAGTTTACGTAAGGTAGGCTTCACCAGATCATACTTGCCGGCGGATACGCCACCACTGATGAGTAGCATTTCGTGGTCCAGACCCTGTTTGAGCAATGGCAGCAGTGCATCCTGCGTATCACGAGCTATCGGTAGTATCGTGGGTACGCCGCCTGAAGCGCGCACGAGAGAAGCCAACATGAACGAGTTCGAATTTCTAACTTGATGTGGTTCGGGCGACTGCTCAAGTTCAACGATCTCGTCGCCGGTGGCCAGAATAGCCACGGAAGGCCGGCTCACAACCGACACGCTCGTCCGGCCCGTCATGGCGAGAGTTGCAATATGGCTTGCATCCACCTTTACCCCGGCCGGGATAAGAACTGCGTCACTTGCCGCTTCCGCTCCGCGCGGATTGATGAACTGCCCAGGCTCCGCGCGTCTGTCTACATCGATCGAGTCGCCATTTCTGACAACATGCTCAACCATAACGACAGCATCGGCGCTGTCGGGAACGGGGGCGCCGGTCATAATTTCGAGGGCCTCTCC
>JBJMGJ010000361.1:0-2013 GCA_045807965.1 Bryobacteraceae bacterium
ATATTCTTTGCCTGTTTTCGAAGAAGATGTCGAATCGGCGGACATCGTCGAGACGGCGGACTTGTGAGGCGCTTCACCGCACTGAGCAAACGAATCTTGCCGCACAAGAACACAGAACAGAATACCGAGGCAAAGAATTTTGTGGAGTCGCATTCGTTGTCCATCCCCGCCAATTCGTATCACCATTTTAGGCGTTTGTTTTTAAAAGAGGCATGACGTTCGTTCAGTTGTTGTTAACAGGCGATTGCACTCATTGACACCTATTCTTCGCACCCCGGCGGCATAACTTGCATTTGTATGCGGCCCTGCCTTACTCCCATTGCTGCGGCATGGGAGGCCGCAGGCATGCGCAAACCGAGAGTAAAACCAAACTATCGTCGTCGAGTGCTTCGGCTGCCGGATTTGGATCATTCCAAGTTGCAGGTGCTCAACAGCCTCAGGTCACCGGGTTCGCGCCGTGTCTACGAATACGCGATCGATCAGTTCATTGCCTGGTATTGCTCTGAGCCACGACTCGCCTTCAACCGCGTCGTGGTCGTGCGCTATCGCATGCATCTCGAATCGCGAAGTCTGGCAGCCAACACGATCAACCAGCAGCTCGCTGCGGTTCGGCGCCTGGCGCATGAAGCTGCAGATTCTGGCTTGCTGAGTCCAGAGTTGGCCGCCGGAATCAGTCGTGTGAAAGGGGTCAAGCAGCTTGGTTTTCGGGCTGGCAATTGGCTCAGCGCAGATGAGAGTTCCACGGTGCTAAAGCGTGCTTACGGTTCGAGCCTTCGTTCAAAACGAGACTACGCCATGTTAGCCATCCTGTTTGGTTGCGGATTACGCAGATCTGAGTTGGTGGGCTTGAAATTTGATGATGTCCAGGTGCGTCAGGGGCACTGGGCGATCGTAGACCTGGTCGGTAAGGGTGGCCACATCCGCACCGTGCCAATCCCGAACTGGGCGAAAGCGGCGCTCGACTTCTGGGTAGCGTCGGCTGGCGTAACCGGAGGGAAAATTTTTCGAGCTGTAGCAAGGACAGGAAAAGTGTGGGGCAAAGGCATTTCTCAGAACGTGGTCTGGTATGTGGTCAAGAGCTGCTGCGAAAAAGCAGGCTTGCTCCATATCGCACCCCACGACCTACGGAGGACCTGTGCGAAGCTCTGCCACAGCAACGGTGGAGAGATTGAACAGATTCAATTCCTACTTGGGCACGCATCGATCCAGACGACGGAACGCTATCTCGGATGCAAGCAGAATCTTGGTCATCCGGTAAACGATCTGTTCCGACTCGAGACGAATGTGCAGTCCGAGGAGGATCCCGGCGACGCGAAAGTGCCTTCGAAAATGCCGTCTGAAGCTGTAGAAGCCTGCTGTGATGGGCCCTCTCAACGTGGTGAAGCCGTCTGCAATCAAATCCAGCCGTCTACACTAGAACGTCCTGAGATGGTGGTCGGGAGGGCTCCGGTCCAAAGCGTTCGCACCGACGTTCAACGTTGGGGTCGGCTAGAGGCCGACAGCGGCAAGGCATTATGAGTGTTAACGCCTGATTTCGACAGTTAGCTCCCGATGCGCTATCGGGAGTTCGACTGAGGTTCCTTGCTCGTGACCGGTGGTCGTACTTTCTCAGGTCGAGGAAACACAACCGGGACTGTTGTCTCCACCTCGACAGGCACGCCATTTATCAGAGTCGGCGTATATCGCCATTGCAGCACTGCGTTGACCGCGGACCTCTTGAGATTGGGCGGGCCAGAAACATATCGGGCGCTCTTGACACCACCGCTCTTACCAACGACTACGTGAAGAACGACCGTGCCATCTAGGCGCTTGCCCAAAGCGGGTGGGTATACAGGGTAGACCATGCGTTCGAGCTTCGTTTCTTGAACATCCTCTTTGACGCAGACCCTTTGCGGCTCATTTGCTACCGCTGCTCTCTGTGACGCCTTGTCCAGTTTTACGCCCGGGTCTTGTGCGAAGGCGTTTATTGCTATCAGCATCTCGATCGCGACTACACATGTAACAATCTTCGAT
>JBJMGJ010000362.1:0-8901 GCA_045807965.1 Bryobacteraceae bacterium
CACCCAGAGGCTGGGATATTGGCTATCCCAACGTCGATTGCTGTCGGGATCGGCGCTGTGGTCGTTGTTGTAGGGGTTCTGGCGCGTGCGGTTGAGGTTCACGGTGCCGTGCCCGCCGAGAAAGCGGACATCGTTCATGAGCGAGTGCGTGCCGGACATCCATTTTGCCGCCACCGCACGGGGATTATTGCCGTTCGTGTACAGCCCGATGCCCATGACTATGTTGGCTGCGCCGCCAGGCGCCTCGATGAGCGGCACGGGTGAGCCCACACCGGCGAACGCTGGCGTGCCATCGGGAATGATGAGTTCTGTTGCGAGCGGATGAAGACCGATCAAGACCGTATCGGGACGGAGCGAGAGCGTATCCGTGATGCGGTAGAAGCCGGACGGAATGTAGATTGTTCTGTGTTGTGCGACCGCCCGGCGAAATGCGGCAGTGTCGTCCGCTACGCCGTCCCCTTTGGCTCCAAGTGAGCGGATGTTGACCCAAGTTTCGGCGGGGGGCAGCGGCGTCAGGTCCGAAGCGACTGGTGGGGGAAGCGATTTCAAGGGCGCGGCGTTGAACTGCGTTTTAATATGACCCGTCGCGGCAATACCAGCGAAGGTGAGGCCGTGCGTGAACGAAGCGACGCGGTAGACGGTTGCGGGTGCGTTCAGGCGCTTTCCGCTTTCCCGCAGCAGAGCGAAGACCGGTACCTCATGACAAGTCGCAGTTTCCACATTGATTTCAGTGCGGGAATTGTTCTCGAGGCTGATGATGAGGGCCGGACCGGAAACGTGGTCGAAGAGCGCATCCTTGATCCAGAGATCCTCGGGCACTCCATCGTCTATGCTCACTGCCGATGGCACGTTGTGAAATTGAGGCCGGATCAACGTGAGACCGGCTTCCTGGTCGCGAATGGCGGCTTCACGCTGGCCTTCGAAATAAGAATCAACCAGCGTGAGCTGCCAACCTGGGGAAGGGGTGCGACTCCAGACGCCGTAACGTCCTCCAAAGAAGCGAACGTCTTCCATCACGTTCCCGCTGTCGTGCACGGCCGCGAGGCCGGAGCCGATGTGGAAATCAATGTGAGCCAGGAAGCAGTGCTGCGCATACGTCCCACGAATTGCAACGGCTCCGGGATTTCCCTCCCCAACGTGAATGTCGATGTTGCTGAGGGCTGAATAAAATGTCCCCGGTGTTGCGTCCGGCGGGCGTACGTCCCGATAGGTTTGTGTGCGAGAGCCGCTGAAGAAGAACAGATAGTTTTCACTCTTCGGGTCTGCATAACCTTGCGCCTTGTCCGGCAGCGAGAGCGTTGGCCGCGTCGCGCCATAGCCGATTACTCGGACCATGGGCCAGATGTAGATAGTGTGGGTGACGCGATAGTTGCCTGGGGCAAGAAAGACAATGCCGAAGTGGTATGTGTCAGAAACCCGATTGATGGCTTCCTGAATGGCGTTCGTATCGTCGCCGCCGGAAGGGCCAACGTAGGCGGCCTGGGGATCGTCAAGCCGAAGTTTATAGTACGAATCTGCAAACGCAGGCCGGGACGCAAGCGCCAGCAGGCAAAGAACGGCAGAGATGGAGGTTCGCAAAACATCTCCGTTTTATCATCCCGGAGACGTCCGAAACTATTTTGTTTGTGACCTGCTCACGCCCAATACACGCAGGGTAACCGCTCCGAAAATCTTTTTCACGTGCGAATTCCTCAAGAACATCCATTCGAGAGCGCGTATTGAGACCGGTGGTCTCCACTCCGGATCGCGTGTTTGGGGGCCGTTTAGAATTTTGGTCAACGTCTCTTTCGGCCGGGTGCGAAAATCGTCCAGCATTGCGGTCTGGTGCACACAAGAGATCGTGCAAAACGGGGCGCAGCCCTTCGGCTTCCGGCCTTCGCGAACCAGGTCCTCGTGGCTGTATTCCAGAAGCGGGATGGCGGGATGCCCGCGCTGCTGAGAGCAATAGTGAACCAGCCCGTCCTCGCAGATATAGAGAAACCTTCCCCCTGCAGGACAATGCCAAGGATTCGGCATGCCTTTCACCACGTTGCGCTGGAACGTATCAAAGTGCGAAAAAGAAAATAATCCCTTCCCCAATCCGAGAATGCGCTCATAGATCCCGGGTTGCGTTCCGCTCAGAGGCTTTAGCTGTCCTCCCCCGTCGTGCACCACGCCCACCGTGCTATTGAACCCGAGCGCCCTCGCCCGGACGGCAATCGCATACGCGTCCTCCGGTTGCGCGATCGCACTTCCCAAAACGGAATTGATCGTGACATCAAACGTGGCGTACTTCTTCAGCCATTCAAGCTTCCGGTCCAGAACCTTCAGGCTCTTCTTCGAGACTTCGTCTGGCTGTACGTTATCGATACTGATCTGAAGATAGTCGAGTCCGGCCGCGTTGAGCCGCTTGATTCGCTCCGGCGTCAGCAGGTAACCGTTCGTGATGATCGTCGCAATCGCGCCGTGCGCCCGAACCCGCTGGACGAGCAGATCCAGATCAGGGTGAAGCGTTGGCTCTCCACCGCTGAAAGTGATGATGCTGGTCCCGAGCGCGCTGAGTTTGTCAATCCGCTGCAGCATCTCGGCAGTGGAAACCGGCTGCGAATCTTTGTCGAATTCGTTGCAGTAAGTGCACGCCAGGTTGCAGCGGCGAGTGGGTATGATCTGAGCCAGTATTGGATGGTGAGACGACGCCATCGCCCGCGCGAACATCCTCGCCTCACGCCAGCGCCGTTTGAATCTCAAGAATGCCCGCATGTCTGGCCAGAGGTAAAGGACGAAGTCTCTGCTCCTACTCTACGCGAACGTCCAGCGGCGCTTGGCAGTTTTGATCGGATCCGCCCTTGAACCGCTCTGATCTGTTTTCTTCCTCAGTTTTTGGGGCGCCAAAAGGGTATATGATTCAACCCGGAAGAGGTGTAGGTATGAAACTCGGAATGAGATTGTTTACTGCCCTCGCCATTGCCTGTGCGGCAGGAACAACGGCGCACGCCGACGAGGTAACAGACTAGAACCAAGTTTTCCTGCAAGCGAATGTAGCGGCGGGCACGAATCCAATCATCTCCACCAGGTTTGCCGCGATCGTTCAATCTGCAGTTTTCGATGCCGTTAACGGCATTGAGCGCAAGTATTCCCCCGTCCATGTTCCTCTCGATGGCCCTCCTGGAGGTTCAGTCAGCGCGGCGGCGGTACAGGCCGCTTATACGACTCTCGTCAGCATCTTTCCCGACCAGAAGAGCACGTTTGATTCGAAGTTAGCTAGTTCTCTGGCGGTCATCGCAAAGTTAGAAAACAAGAACGCGATTCGCCGGGGAGTTGACTGGGTCGAACCGTGGCGGAATCGATTGTGCAGTGGCGAAGCACGGACGGTTTTACCTCGTCCGCTCCCAGTTACACAGGCGGTTCTGAACCCGGCCAGTGGCGGCCCACTCCACCTGCATTTGCATTCGGCCTGGCTCCCCAGTTTGCCACGATAACTCCGTGGATCATCAAAACGCCTGGCCAGTTCCGCCCGCCCGGGCCGCCCCGGTTGAACAGTTTTCGTTACACAACCGATTTCAACGAGACGAAGAGTATGGGCAGCCCCGCGAGTGCCTCACGTACACCGGAACAGACGCTTTATGCACAGTTCTGGAACAGTGCCGCGGCCACGTATCTTTGGAATCGAGTTGCTGTTTCAATCGCCGCTGAACGCAACTTCACGCTGTCTGATAATGCCCGGTTACTTGCGACTCTTAATATCGCAATTGCGGACGGAGCAATTGCGTGTTGGGATGCAAAGTATACGTACTCCTTCTGGAGGCCAGTCACTGCGATTCCACTTGCTGATACGGATAACAATCCTTACACACAACATGACTCAGATTGGACCCCGCTGCTCATTACTCCACCGTTTCCCGAGTATCCGTCAGCACACTCCGTCCTGAGCAGCGCCGCATTGAGCGTTCTCGCCGTCTTCTTCGGCGAGAACACCTCATTCATCGTTGAATCCTACGGCATGCCAGGTGTAACGCGCTCGTTTACCGACTTCTCATCGGCTGCCGTTGAGCTGAAAAACGCACGGATTTTTGGCGGCCTGCATTTCCGGACTGCGTGCAACCACGGCGAGGTCCTCGGAAGGGACGTTGGGGAGTACGTTCTCGATCACTCGATGCGCCGAAGACATGATGAACGCTAGTCGAGACGAGTACAGGCTTCGTGATGCAATGGCCTGCTCCTGCAGACAGGCCATTGCATTAAGCGCTCACCGCTTCAGTGCCGGAACTACGCACCAGGCACGATCCCTTCTTTGCGACTCGCCTAGCGATCTCCCCGCTGGGGACCTGGAAACGCTATCCTTCCCTGCACGGAACCAGAGGTGAAACTAGTCGCAGTCGCCAAATCCACTAAACGTTTCACTGTGAAGCTCCCTTTCGCGTTGGCAAACTGACCGGTACCGCCCGTAATCAGGTGGATTTCCACGATGCTGTTCAGGTTAGGAGTGGCGGTGTCCGTCGGTTCACCCTGGCCCACAAGCGAAGTGATTATTCGGTCGCCATTTCCTGAGATCAACTCAGCAGATCCTACCGCAGAGCCTTCGGGAACTTTCACCGTAACTTTGTAGGTAAGCGTGAACTGGCCAAGGTGAGTCGCGAGTCCTTTGACATCCCCATTTACTGCAATCGCCTCGGGGGGAGCACCTTGAAGTACGTCGGTCTCCTGCCCTTGCAGATAACCCTGGAATGCTATCCGTCTCTCGACTCTGTTTGGACCGGCAAAGGCGACTGTAACGAACAGTGCCGCGATAGCCAAAGAGATACTAACCTTCGTCACCGACTTACTACTGATTTTCCCGTTCTTAAATAGATTGATCTGCATTACTTTGTCCTTGCCCTAAGATTTGTGGAAAGTCTTTTCGGACTTCGCATCGCAAGTGTATTGGCGCGAAGGGCCTTGGTCCAATTGATTTGGTCTTGAATTTGACCTCAATCCGAAACTTACTGATAACAGGAAACTTATGATACGATCTCAGTCCTGTGGGAACCCAGCCGAAGCCGGCGTTGAAAGTCGTGTTCGGTCCCTTCGAGTACGATGACTCCTCGGGTGAGCTGACAAAGCACGGAATTCCGATCCGTCTGCAAGGCAAGCCTCTCCAGATCCTCGTGAGCCTGGTGAGCCAGCCCGGGCAAGTAATTAGCCGCGAAGAATTGCAGCGTCACTTATGGCACGGGACAACATTCGTCGACTTCGAACAAGGTCTCAATTCCGCGGTTAATAAGCTTCGACAGATCCTGGGGGATTCGGCCGACCAGCCACGCTATGTCGAGACGTTGCCCGGCCGCGGATACAGATTCATTGCGCCTGTCCAGCGGGCTTCGTCCCCTGTCGTTTGGGAGATGCCCGCCCCGACTCCTCCCTTGAGGATTGAGCCAATTCTGGGCGCCCGGCGGCCAAATCCATTGCTGTTGATTGTCCTCGGTTTAACTCTGGTCCTAATGATTGCTGGTGCCTATCGGCTTGTCACTGGTCAAAGAAAGCCCATTGGCACTTCCAAAGCCACTAGGTTCGCTGTGCTGCCGCCTGCCGGATTCGCCCTGGAAGGCGCCGCCAGTCGACAGGCCTTCGCTCTCTCGCCCGATGGCTCGCGCTTGGCTTTTACCGCTATGGACTCAAGCGGCCAGTTCAGGGTATTCATCCGGGATTTGAACGGGCTGGAGCCGCAGCTGATTCCCGGTAGTGAAGCCGCACATACGGTATTCTGGCCACCGGACGGCCGCTCCCTTTACATGACGGCGAACGGGAAGCTCTGGCGGACTCCTCTGGGTGGTGGAGCTCGCGTTCTCCTGGCGGAATCGCCCGCCTTCATGTTTTCCGGAGCTTGGTTGAATCCGGCGCAGATGCTGCTCGGCAGCTTTCGTGCTTCTGACGTGGTGTCTCCGTCAGGCGGACCGTTGCAGCGTTTGAGAGGGACCTATTGGTGGCCTCAACTGCTACCCGATGGCGAGCATGTCCTCTACGTGCGACGCGATGTTCGAACCGGTCATTATCGAGCCTTGGTGCTGAGCCTTCCTGATTTCAGCACAAAGCAGGATCTGATCGAAACCGATTCTCGGGTCCTGTATGCGGCCTCGACCATCACGCCGGACAAAGGCTATCTGCTGTATGTACGTGCCGGAAACCTGCTGGCGAGACCCTTCGATCCGCAGTCCCTCCGTGTAACCGGAGAGGCAATGCCGCTGGCGAGCAATGTCTGCTTCTTCGTTCCAACCGGGGCAGCAGACTTCTCCGTCTCGAATACAGGTACACTCGTTTACCAGAGCTTTCTCAATCGATCGCAGCTCGCATGGGTGAACCGGGCCGGTCACCAGCTTGGCGTTGTCGGGCCATCGAACATCAACCTGAAATCCGGACGCTTGTCCCCGGACGGGCAGCGTTTAGCGACAGCTATTTTCGATACTGAACGAGGTCAACAGGACCTGTGGATCTTCGATCTTAAGACAAATTCGGGGCGACGCTTGGATTCGCACGGGGCGCTGCGGGATGCGCCAGTCTGGTCACCAGATTCGACTGCGCTGGCCTTCATGCATCAAGCCGATGACAATCCGCCTCGTGTGCGTATCCGCAGACTGGAACAGAACGCTCCAGAAGAACAGATGTCCGCCGGCGATTTCCAGATAGCTGCGGACTGGTCGCCGGATGGGCGCTTCCTCGCTTTCGGGAACACCGGATTTCCGCGGTTCGCCAATGAAACGCAAGGCGACGTGCGATTGTTCGACATGGCTCGCGGCCGGAGCGCGGTAGCGCTGTTAAATACGCAATTCCATGAGGCAAACCCGGTCTTCTCACCGGACGGAAAATGGCTCGCGTTCACTTCGGATGAGTCGGGCCGCGCCGAACTGTATCTCCAGGCATTTCGATCGGGTGACGCGCCGTTTCTGACCGGCGAACGCCACCTCGTCTCGAAGTCAGGCGCTCAGGCCGTGCGCTGGCGCCGCGATGGAAAGGAACTTTTCTACCTTGACTTTGATGGGCGCATCCAGGCAGTTCCGGTCAGGCTCTCGCCGAAACCCCAGTTTGGTCCCGCGGTATCCCTATTCACCATCACTACTGAAGCGAGAGCGGCCATTCACTCTGTGCTTGGATTTGATGCCTCGGCCGATGGACAAAGATTTGTCATCCCCACTGTGACCCGGACTGAAAGCGCATCGCTTGTCGTAATCCAGAACTGGGAGGCGCTGCTTCCGCGAAAGCTCGAATAGACTCGTGTACTGGGCGCAACAAGCGACTGCACCTTGCAACGCACCAATGAGATCGTTCTTGCTGGCCTTGCTCTCTCAATGCCCGTGATGGTTGGAAGATATCGCTCGTGCGTTGCCGCGAGCTATTCGGAACGAGTCTGTCCAGATCGTACCCAGACACAGCGCAGAAACTCCGTGTTCGACGGAGATTTGCCTGGGGCCGCCGCGTCCTCCTACTTCCATTTCTAAACCCCTAGGGACAGACGGCACCAGACTTCTTATGACGAGCCATCGACTGGAGATATTCGACGAGAAGCTGGACATCTCTCTCCGACAGCGACTCGAAGCTCGGCATTCTGGTTCCAGTCCGAACGCTGCTGGCATTCGCAATGAACTTGGAGAGGAGCCGCGGATTCCAGTATTCCGTCACGCTGCAAGGAGAATTTAGTTCTGGTCCGAAAGTTCCTCCGACGCCGTTGATCGCGTGACACTTCAGACAATGCGTGACGAACAGTTCGCCACCCGGCTTCGAGCCTTCCGGACTCACGTCGGCCAGGGCGTCGGACGAAGTGACCAGTTCGACGGCCACCATCTGAAAGGGCCACGGATATTCTTCGGGATCCACCTGTGGCGCAACCCAAACTAAGTAACTGGGCGCTGGAGTTGAAGGCGTCTTGCTATCGGGCAGCAGCTCCCAATCCTGGCCCTGCGGAGCTCTTGCGTCGCGAACTGCGATCAGGCCCTTACCGCCCATGGCGCGAGCGAGCGGCATGATCGGAAGATACCCGTCTTTACAGCGGAAACGCACGTAAAGTTCAGTCTCCGGGTGACCACCCCTACCCAGATCTGTCAGAAGATCGCGCAGCCAGATGCCTTGATAGCGTTGCTTTCGTTTATAGACCGGATCGTCCACTTCAGCGGATACGAGCGCATGCTGCTTTTGTATCCTCGCGATGGATTCTTCGTTGATGGGAAAGACTGCTATCGGCGTTGCTGCGAACATCGCACGCCCTCCGGCCAGCAGGAGTATGACCGCGACCGGCGCGAGTTCTCGCATGCTCATATTCGTCCGTGAGATGTTGAGTATAGCCTTTTCCAGCTGGCTTGAAGGGTTTCAGGTTCGATGCGTGAGCACAAGCATGACGCGCTCTGTTAATTCATCGATCAAGGCTGGCATTGCGGAATCGAGCGCGAGCGTGACAGCGGCGCGGATGCTGGCCCGATCCAGGCCCGACTTGTCTTTGGCGGCGACGGCTTTGCGTTCAGCTAACCCATCGGCTAGTTTCTGGACAGCGCTTAAAAGAGCCGACGCTTCGAAGGGCTTGCGGAGTATGGCATCGGCACCGGCGTTCCGGGCATCCTGTTCGTTGAACTCGTCCGATGGCGCAGCGGCAAAGATAATGCCGATGTGCCGATGTTGCGGTTGAGAGCGTAACGAACGCGCTAGTTCGAAGGCGTTCTTTCCGGGCAAGTAAACGTCGGTGATCAGGATGTCCGGATCGACATCCGGAATGCGGCGCAAGACAACGGCTCCGTCGGTCACACTCACCACTTCAAACCCGTCACGGGTGAGAATCTGTTCACCCAGCCGGAGGGCCTGCGGACTATCGTCCGCGAGCAAAATTCGACTCACTCGTGTCGCCTTACGGCTTCCCAGTCGGATTCGCGGGATTCGTTCCGGGTTGCTGACTGACAGAATTGG
>JBJMGJ010000363.1:0-5349 GCA_045807965.1 Bryobacteraceae bacterium
GATTTCATCCTCATTTACCGGTTGGCCGAATGCATGCGCAAGGGCCTTCCGCCCGATCTCGATGTCTATGATGCGGCCGCATGGTCGGCTCCCGGCCCGCTGAGCGAACAATCCGTCGCCAACGGCAGCGCTCCAGCGAAGTTCCCGGACTTCACCCGGGGGCGGTGGAAAGAACGCAAGGGGTGCGCGATTTGAACCACCGGATGTCACTGGGAAGTCAAAGCTCGATCATTCGAGTTGCTGTATGCGCTGCTTTATGGTTTGCACTTCCCCTCTTCGGCTGGCAGGAGAAGCAGGAATCGTCCTCTACCGTCCAGCGTGCGTTCGAGCGCTCCCGAGACAATCCTCTGGAGCTGCGGGCCTTCCTCGAACGCATGCCGAAAGGAGCGGATCTGCATTTGCACATCAGCGGGGCAGTTTACGCCGAGTCCTACATCGCGCAAGCGGTCGAGGATAACCTCTGTGTGGAACTCGCCAGCCTGACCGTTATCCGGAATACGGGTACAACTCGCAGCATCCCTCCGAAACCGGTTTGCCCGGTAGCATCAGTCTCGGCCGTTTCGGCGCTGGGAGACCAGAAGCTCTACGACCGACTGGTGAATGCGTTTTCAATGCGGAACTTTGTACCCTTTGCCGGCACAAGCGCGCACGATCAGTTCTTCGCCACTTTCGACCGCTTCGTGAAGATCGATCCGCGGAAGCACCTGGGCCAATGGCTCGATGAAGTCTCGCGCCGTGCTGCAGGCCAAAATGAGCAGTACCTGGAGGTGATGCACACGCCCGACTTCGCGACTGCCGCAAAGCTCGGGTACGAGATCGGGTGGAGCGGCGATTTCGCCCAAACCCGGACCGCTCTTCTGTCCAAAGGGCTAGCTGAGAACGTAATCAAAGATCGCGAGGAACTTGACGGGGCCGAAGGGGAACGCCGGCGATTACAGGGCTGCTCCGATGACTCGAAGGAGGGCCCTTGCCGCGTCAAGATACGTTATCTGTTTCAGGTGCTCCGAGGATTCCCGCCGGAACAGGTTTTCGCACAAACTCTTCTTGGGTTCGAGCTTGCCTCCGTCGATCCACGGGTTGTTGGTATTAACTTCGTCATGGCGGAAGACTGGTATATGCCGATGCACGAGTACCATCGGCAGATGGAGATGCTGAACTATCTTCACTCGGTTTATCCGAATGTTCACCTCAGTCTTCATGCGGGTGAGCTTGCGCCCGGATTGGTTCCGCCCGATGCCCTTAAGTTTCATATCCGCGAGGCAGTCGAATTAGGACACGCGGAACGTATTGGACATGGGGTAGACGTAATGTACGAACAGAATCCACATCAGCTCCTGGCCGAGATGGCTTCCAGGCGGATCGCGGTTGAGATTAGTTTGACCAGTAATGAGCTAATCGTCGGCGTGAAGGGCAGGGAACACCCGCTTCCGCTGTACCGGGCGGCCGGAGTGCCCATCGCGTTGTGTACGGACGATGAAGGTGTATCCCGCATTGACCTGACGCACGAATACGCGCGCGCTGTGTCCGAATTCGGCTTAACGTATCTCGATCTTAAGAACATAGCGCGGACCAGTCTCGAACACACCTTCCTCCAGGGATCGAGTCTATGGGACGACCCCAGGCAATACTCGCACCAGAAGTCCGCTTGCGCCAATCCAGAGACCGGGAACGCCAGACCGTCGAAGGGCTGCGCTTTATTCCTCCAAGCTAACGAGAAAGCGAAAGAGCAGTGGGAACTCGAGCGGCGCTTCCGTGTCTTCGAGGCCCAAACGCAATAGCTTGTCAGGCGCTCGGCTGGTTGTGAGATCTGGTTAGCTTCTCGCTAAAGGTGCGCCAGAGCTTAGACCGAGGTGAACGGACCTTCTGCGCTGAAGTCAGGGTTTTGGAGCCGCCCGCTTCCGGCAGAATGAACTCATTCGCAAGGCTACCGGCGTACTGAGTAAAGTCGGGCGACAATCCATGAAGCCGGGCGGCGAGAGAGGCGTCGATGCCGATCGTAATCTCCGTGCGACCCTCACTGGTTGCTTCGAAGATCTTGCGCGCCGCTCCCTCGGCGGAGTGGGCGATTCCGGGTATCGAGGCCGAAAGGCTGAACCAGCGATACTCTCGCTCCCGGTTGCCCACAACGATCGCATTTGGATACGAGCCCGTCCGCATCAAGCCCGGGCATACCGTTGTGACTTGGACGCCTTTGCTTCGCATTTCCGCGTGCAGTGTCTCCGAGAAGCCTACGGCCGCGAACTTGCTTCCGACATAAGCTGCCAGATGCGGCACCGGTATCTTTCCACCAATGGACGTAACGTTCACGATCCTGCCTTCGCCGCGTGCCAGCATCTGTGGCAATACCGCCTGGGTCGTCTGCACCATTGCGAAGTAGTCGATCTCCATCGCTTCGCGATAAGCTTCTATGGGCAATTGCTCGATAGGACCGACATGGATGACGCCGGCATTGTTGATCAGCACGTCGACGCGGCCCCAGTGATTGGTTGCTTCATCGATGAGTCGCCTGCAATCTTCCGGGCGCTTCAAGTCGCAAACGACGGTAAGAATCCTGTCGGAATGAATTGATGCTCTCCGGGAGAGAAGAAGGTTCTTGGCGCGCTCAAGTTCGTCTGCGCTTCTGGCCGAGAGGACGAGCCGCGCTCCGGCGAGGGCGAACTCTTCCCCAAGATTCAGGCCTAGTCCGCGCGATGACCCCGTGATCACCACGACCTTCCCCGATGCGCTCCAGCTCGGTTTCGGTTTGCGTAAAGCGGAACTTGCAAGCGCGGCGGTCAGAAGAGCGCCGCTTGTCGTGAGAACCGCGGGAGTTAAGTATCTCGTCCGTCGAGTCGCCATGACTCTTACGCTACCTCCCGGCGAGTGCCGCCTTCCACTTCCGCTATCGCCTCCGGGCTCTCTCGCTCGCAATTGTCACAGTTGTTGCAGCGGCCGGTAAAGTCGTCGCCGAAGTAACGAAGCAACAATTCGCGCCTGCACGTCGTTGCGTCGGCGTAGTCTCGCATCTCCTGGAGACGCTCTTTATTGCGCTCTTTACGGCGCTCTTGCTGTTCCGCGGCTTCTTCGGTCGCTTCGGAAATATCGGCGCCATCGGCCAGCTGAACTTCACCTGTGGGCAGAACTTCAACCGCGCCGGCGTCCTGCAAACGATGTAAGGCGTTGGTCAGTTTTCTATCGGAAAGACTGACTTCGTCGGCCAGTTCTTTGACTTCCACCGGCTCGTCTCTCTCCGAGAGCGTTTCGGCTATAGCCTCCAGTTGCTTCGTGTCGACTTTCCCTTGGCCAGTGCGGAAAGCCTGAGCTCCGATGTCTTGTTGACGGAAGAACAGGATCGCGTCCGCTTTCTCGCCGTCTCGTCCGGCGCGTCCAATCTCTTGGTAGTAGGCATCCAGAGAATCGGGCGCATGGTAGTGATAGACGAAGCGAATGTCGGCTTTATCGATTCCCATACCGAACGCGTTGGTGGCGATGATCACGTCCGCTTCCCCATTCATAAATCGTTCTTGAATCTCTTCCCGGGCGGAGCCTTTCAGGCCGCCATGGTAGAACAACGCGCTCACTCCCTCTTCGTCGAGGCTGCGCATTATTGTTTCGGCCATCTTGCGGGTGCCCACATAGACGATGCCGGGCTTATCCGCCCACCGGACATGGTGAAGGAGGGCCTCCAGCTTCTTGTCCTCCTCCTCAAAGTGATCGACGCGCAAGTGGATATTCGGACGGTCGAAACCTCCAATCAGGAGTTTGGGCTTGCTAAGCCCGAGACGCTCAATGATCTCTTCGCGCACCTGTGGTGATGCGGTTGCCGTCATCGCCAAGACCGTCGGATGTCCTAATCTTTCGATCGCCGTTTTAAGTTGAAGGTAATCCGGTCTGAAATCATGACCCCACTCGCTCACGCAGTGTGCCTCATCTACAACAAACAAAGAAATACCGGCCTTCTCAAGAGCGGCAATGGTTTCGTCTTTTCGGAGTTGCTCCGGAGCAAGAAAGATAAAATTGCAGCACTTCTGCTCAATACGCGCCAGGTTCTCTTCGAATTCCGATGTTTTTTGCGTTGAATTAATGACGAGAGCTTCGGCTTCGTCCGCCCCGGCGTTGATTGAGTCGACCTGATCTTTCTGCAGAGCGATCAGAGGCGAAATAATCAGCACCGCCCCTTCAATCATAAGACCGGTAATTTGATAAATGGCCGATTTACCTGAACCTGTCGGCATCACCACAAGCGTGTCCTGATGGTTCAATAAGGACGTAATCGCCGCTTCCTGACCAGGGCGCAATTCCTTGTACCCGAACTTATTCCTTGCGATTTCGCTGATATCTGATCCACGCTTCTTTTTGCTCGAAACGTTCTTCGATCTGGAAGCTCCGGTTGAGCGCCGGGCTGTTGTGCTGGGCATCCGGCATGTTCGATTGCGCCAGATAGCTGACTGTTTCGCGCCTGATCAACATTCGCGGCCCGCATCCTGCCGCTGACTAGAAGAACTGCGAGCGCTACGACTTCGTGCTGTACGCGCGATGTTCGGCCAACCAGTTCTCCGCGATCTGACAGGCATTGTGGAATTCATTCGTGAGCGACTGAACCTCTGGCGGTGAGACGTCCGGCGAGTCTGCACCGCAAGCATTCTCGACCGTCGTGAGCTGATCTTGTAATTCGGGCGCGATCACGCGCGAGGCCCCGCCGCGCAGCCAATGTGCGGATGTCTTCGCCCCTTCCCAATCCCGGTTTTCAATCGAACTCACCAGGCGCTGAAAGACAGGGGGAGCGGTTTCGATAAAGATCTCCAGGAGGCTGCGCAGGAACTCCGGGGGGTATTTTTCGAGAGGCTTGAGCAGTAGAGGTGGCGCGATGGTCGGGGCTTGGTTTGTGTTGTCCGGTGTGAACACCTTACCTGGGGACGAAATCCAGGAAAGACACTTGCGGACGAGTTCCTCATCCTGAAATGGTTTGGCAATGAAATCATTCATCCCGGCCTGCTCGGCTCGAATTCGGTCTTCCTTGAAAGCGCTGGCAGTCAGCGCGATAACCGGCGCCTTCCCGCTTGCTCCGCCCAGTTGCCGAATCTGGCGTGTCGCTTCATAACCGTCCATGCCGGGCATGCGACAGTCCATCAGGATGACGTCAAATCGAACTTTTTGCGCGGCCTCAAGTGCCTCTGTCCCATCCGCCGCTTCATGAACCTGGAAACCGAATTTCTCGAGCGTCAGTCGAGCCACCATGCGATTCGCCGGATTGTCTTCAGCGATAAGGACGCGGCGTTCGCTATTCCCGACATTCGCGAGGGCGGCAAGGGATTCGCGGTGCCCGGACAAGGCCGCCGAAAGATGGTCGGACTCGCCCGAAACACCGGA
>JBJMGJ010000364.1:0-6051 GCA_045807965.1 Bryobacteraceae bacterium
ACGACTGGTTTATCGAATCTGATGATTGCGCCAGCTGTGTTTGCGTTCGGCCTGGTGGCGTTTGGGTTCCTCGGAATGGCGCCGGTGACTATTGCGGTGGATTCTTACGGCCCTGTCACGGACAATGCGCAGTCCGTCTTTGAATTGTCGACCATCGAACAGCTGCCGGACATTGAGCGTGAATTGCAGTCGCAATTTGGCGTGACCGTTAACTTCGATCGAGCGAAGTATCACCTGGAAGAGAACGACGGAGCGGGTAACACGTTCAAGGCGACAGCTAAACCTGTATTGGTCGGTACGGCTGTTGTCGGTGCGACAACAATGATCTTTTCCATTGTGGTGGCGTTGACCAGGGGCTTGCGGCCCGAGCTGGTAACGAATCTCTCGATTCTGTATCCGCCGTTTCTGCTTGGTATGATCGCCGGCGGATCCGTCATTTATTGGTTTACCGGGGCGTCGATTCAAGCCGTTACCACCGGAGCGTATCGCGCGGTCGAGTTTATCAAGGAGCACATTAAGCTCGACGGGCCATCGAAAGCATCGGTCTCGGACAGTAAGAAAGTTGTGCAGATCTGCACGCGTTATGCGCAAAAGGGCATGCTCAACATTTTTCTTACTGTCTTCTTTGTGACTCTGTCGTTCGCTCTCCTGGAGCCTTATTTCTTTATCGGCTACCTCATTTCGATCGCCCTGTTTGGGCTGTATCAGGCGATCTTCATGGCGAACGCCGGCGGCGCTTGGGACAATGCGAAAAAGATTGTGGAGACTGAGCTCAAACAGAAGGGAACCGATCTCCATGCGGCAACAGTAGTTGGCGACATAGTCGGTGATCCGTTCAAAGACACTTCGTCCGTCGCTCTAAATCCGATCATTAAATTCACAACACTGTTCGGCCTTCTCGCGGTGGAACTGGGCGTTTCGCTTTCGAGGAATGGCGGCTTCACGACCAAGTATTTCCTTTCGGCGATCTTCTTTGTGCTGGCGCTGATTTTCGTCTATCGCTCTTTCTACAAGATGCGAATCGTTTCAGAGCAGCCCTGACGAACAAAGCGCATGACCAATCTTCAAGTCCAGATCTTCGGAGTGAAGAACTCTCAGATGACCCGGGCGGCGGAACGATTCTTCAAGGAACGTGGGGTTAAGCTGCACATGGTGGACTTGAAACAGAAGCCATTTTCTCCGGGCGAAATCAAGCGTTTCGTTGACCGTTTCGGCATGACCGGACTGCTCGATACGGAGGGCAAACCCTACGTGGACTCCGGCCTGAAATACCTAAAAGTCAGCGACGCCGAGCTGATCGCGCGCATCGAGAAGGAGCCGAGACTCCTGCGCCTGCCTCTGGTGCGCGCCGGTAACCGGCTTAGCGTCGGCCAGGACGACAGCGCGTGGAAGGCGATGCTCGAGAACTCGACAAAGTAGCTGATAAACTCCCCGAAAAGGAAAGACATACGTGAATCTGGAACACTTGCGTTCACATTTCCATGGAGAGATCTTCACTTCGGGTTCTGCTGAGTACGAGATCGCGCGTCAGATCTGGAATGGCATGATTGACCGCCGGCCCCGTGCCATACTGCGTTGCCGGGAAGTTGAGGACGTCCGCAGGGCTGTGCGTTTCGCCGTTGATCATGATGTGTACCCCTCGATCCTTGCAGGCGGCCATAATGTCGCCGGTACAGCGCTTGCGCACGACGGGTTAGTCATTGACGTCTCTCAAATGAAGAGCATTCAGGTCGATGAGGGTTCACGTACCGCAATCGCGCAAACAGGGCTGCTTTGGGGCGAATTCGACCGGGCGACCCAAGCTTGCGGCCTGGCAACAACGGGCGGCCTGATTTCGACAACCGGCATTGCGGGATTGACGCTCGGCGGCGGGGTTGGATGGCTTATGGGCCGATGTGGACTAACCTGCGACAACACTCTTTCCTATGACCTTGTGGCGGCCGACGGCGAAACGGTCCGCGCCGACGCGCAACGGAACTCGGATCTGTTTTGGGCCTTGAAAGGGGGCGGCGGGAATTTCGGCGTCGTCACTTCCATCACCTACCGGCTTCACCCGATCAAAACTGTGTTGAGCGGCCCGATAATTCACCCACTCGTGCGGGGCCGCGACGTTCTGCGCCACTTCCGAGATTTCTGCCAGGATAAGTTACCGGATGAATTGATTGTTTACGCCGGGGCCGTGACAACGCCGGAAGGGACGCCCGTCATCATGATCATTCCGTGCTATTGCGGCGATGATCTTACTGAAGGCCAACGCGTGCTTGCCCGGTTGAGGCAATTCGGCGCGCCCATGGCCGATCTGGTGAATCCCATGCCTTACGTTCAGCTCCAGACGATGTTGGACGTCGCGGCCCCTCACGGAAACCGAAGCTACTGGAAGTCGAATTTCCTGCGGGAACTGCCGGATGAAGCTATCGACACATTCGTAAGCATGCTGGAGTGTTGCCCGTCGCCGCGTTCGATCACCATGCTGGAACACATGCACGGAGCACCCAATCGTGTCGCTCCGGACGCGACGGCGTTCCACGCTCGGCGCGAGGGCTTCGATCTCGTTGTTATTAGCTTGTGGGAACGCGCCGAAGACGACGAGTCGAATAGGCAGTGGACGCGAGAGTTCTACGACGCTATGAGTCCGTGGTCGGCGGGTTCAGTTTACGGCAACACCCTGAGCGAGGACGAGCAGGTACGTTTCCAGGAAGCCTATGGAAGCAACTACGGGCGACTTAGGAGCATCAAAACCAAGTACGACCCCAGTAATCGCTTTCGCCACAACACGAACATTCAGCCGGAACGTGACCGCGGCTTGGCGGCGGGGTAGGAGAATTGCGGCCGTGCAAGCCGCTCTTTTTGGCGTCTTTTTGTTTACGGTCCTCGCTTCCGCCGAGCCCTCGCCATGGTGGATGGCGGAGAACGCCCACTTTCAGGTTTACTCGCATGTGAGTAGCGAGGGGGCGCGAAAGCTTCTCGAACGCTTCGAACTGCTGCGAAGTTTCTGGACGACGGCTGGCGATATCCCGGGCCTGAGTGGAGGATTGACCGACTCCGGTGTGCCGCTGCGCGTCATCGAGTTCAACTCTTCCCGTGAATACGAAGAGTTCCGGACGCGCCGGTCCGCCGATGCCTATTACGTCGGCAGCGATGCCGGCGAGTACATCGTTTTGCCTCCGTCACCGAGTTTCGGTACGGGCGCTCACGAATATGCGCATGCCGTCTTGCACGCACGAGGCCTCCAGTTGCCGGACTGGTTGAGCGAAGGACTGGCTGAGGTGTTTTCTACTGTCCACGCGACCAGTTCGGGTTTTGAGTTCGGAGGCGGTTTGCCGGCCCGGCTCGAAACTCTCCGCCGGCATCCGCTCATCCCGATTGGGGACATTTTCGAGGGAAGGGCCCAGCAAGAGTTTCGCGATTCACGGGAAAACGCCGCTCTCTTCTATGCGGAAAGTTGGGCGATCGCCGGGATGTTGATCTCGTCGCCCGAATACGGGCGGATGGACCGGCTATTTGAATCGCTCCGAGCGACGCACTCGTCCCGCCAGGCATTCGCCGCAGTATACGGCAAACCTCTCGCGGTCGTGAATAAAGACCTTAGACAGTGGATTGAGCGGCGCGATTGGCCGCCACACCGGATTCCCCAAGCGATTTCAACTCCGACGCCGACGAAACAGACGCGTTTGTCCGATCTCGATGCCGGCATGCTGCTGGCCGAGTTGCTGCTCGCAAACACGGAATGGAGTCGCGCGGAAGCCATGTACCGCTCGTTGCTGCGCGAATATCCGAATGAGCCGAAGTTGCTGACGAGCCTGGGAGCGATCGCACTCAATAACGGCAGCAAAATATCCGCGCTGGAGAACTGGAGAAAAGCCATAAAGTCCGGGGCGAATGATCCCAGTCTCTGCTACCGGTTCGCTCTTCTTGCGGAGGAGGCCCGGCTGCCCGATGACGAAATTGCGAGTGCTTTGGAAAAAGCCATCGCTGCCAAACCGGATTTCAACGACGCACGTTACCACCTTGCCCTCATTGAGAGCAACCGGGGCAAATACGCAGAGGCGGTTGCCCAGCTCAAAGCGATGGGAGTTCCGTCGGGCGCGAGGGCTTATGCGTACTGGAGTGCGCTGGCTTCCGCGCTCTCCGAGCTGGGGCGCGCCGACGAGGCCACGGCAGCCGCACGCCGTGCCTTGCAAAGTGCAAATACGCCGGATCAACGTGCAATTGCTTCGGCTCTGGAATTTACCACGAAGACTGACTTTCACGTGCAATTTGAGCGCGACAAGGACGGCCAAATGAGAGCCGTGAGCATTCGGACACCTCATGGAACCGAGTGGAATCCGTTCATTGAGGCCGGCGATGAGATCGATCGAACGGCGGGCCGGCTTCGGGAAGTGCAGTGTAGCGGAGGAAAGCTGGTCGGGTTCTCCGTCGATACGGCAGGAGGTTTGCTGCAACTGGAAGTACCCGATCCGACTCACGTCCTGATGCGAAACAGCCCCTCGGAGTTTAGCTGTGGCCCGCAAGAGGCCAGGTCCGTGAAGATCGAGTACGCGAAAGGCACCTCGAAACGCGGCCCGCTCCTGCGCGGCATGGAATTCCAGTAGAATTGCCGGTTCGATCTCAACTTTTTCGCCCCCGTAACGTTTAAGCAGTGAGGTGTTAAGTACGGCGCATGCAAATGGCGATTCCGTCCTTTGACCAATACATGCTCGAGCCGGACCTGTTTCGCCAACTCATCCGTGGAGCAAAGCCGGGGCGGCTGAGTCCTTCGAGAGGATTGTTTCTCTGCACGAGCGACGGGTCCTTCGCCTTGCGCAGCGTTTCCTCTTAAACCGCGAGGCGGCGCGAGATGCTGCACAGGATGTGTTCATCCGGCTCCATAAGAACGTGGGGTCGCTGGCGGAGGGCAAAGAGCTGGGGCCGTGGTTGTATCGGATGACTTGAACATCTGCATCGATTTTGTTGCGGGGTTCGGAAAGCGAAATGCCGATTGACCTCGTTCCGGAACTTGCGGACGCATGCGAAACTCCGGAAAGGTCAGCCGTAACCAGGCACCAGAAAGAACCCGTATTCGAAGCTCTGAAAACGTTGAGCCCGAAAGAACACCAAGCCATCGTGCTTCGCGATTTAGAAGGTTATTCCACAGCGGAAGTGGCTCATATGCTCGGGTCGGGCGAGGCGACAGTCCGTTCACAGATATGGACGGGGCGAGTCGAGATAAAAGACTTCCTCCACTCAAAGTTGGGCAGGCGATTGTGACCAACCATCCTAATCCCCAAACCTTGGCGCTGTGGGGCGCACTTGCCGGATTAGTGAGGGGAGTTCCGGGAATTGAATGTCAGGTGATCGGGCCCTACGGGCCGCTGTGATCAGAGCTTTCGGTGCTGGATCCGAGTCTGCGGTGGAGAAAGTAGTGTGCGTGATTCAGGAACTGGACAACTTGGAAAAAAGTCCCGAGGCCAAAAACGTCGATCTGACTTTGTATGCGATTGCTGGCTCAACTCAGGCCATCCCCGGTTTCGAGGATGCGAATGGTGAGGCCCTTGCTCCCGTGCTGAAACAATTGCGTGCGATCTTCCCTTACACGCACTATCAAATGATCAGCACCGTACTAATGAGATCGGCCCAGAACAAATTTGGGACTGCCGAAGGGGTCCCCAGACCTCTGGATTGCTCGGGTAGCATTTCACGAGCTGTCAGGTACAAAATCGCGTGCGACTCCGTAGGTGAGTCAAGCGACACACCGTCTACTATTCATATCGCCAAGTTCAATTTCTCTGCGTCCGTCCCCTATGTTTCGAGTCCCAAGAATATGCCGAACACTTGCCAAATCTCAGCCTCGAACGTAGGAATCACCTCGGATGTGGATCTCCGCGAAGGACAGAAGCTAGTTGTGAGAACGTCCAATATACCGGAGGGGAACACGTGTCTGTTCCTGGTGCTATCAGCCCGTCTTGTTCAGTAGCTACTGACCGCTAACGGACCGGTTCCCATCCGGTACCGGTCAATCTTGATAGAATTATTGCCGACACACGCTCATCCCCTGTCAGGAGAAGCCGCAAA
>JBJMGJ010000365.1:0-4759 GCA_045807965.1 Bryobacteraceae bacterium
GAGTGACTGTACGGAGCAGGAACGGCCTCCGGGTCGAAGTCAAACGGACGCGGACAGAACGAACACACGACGAATCCGTCCCCTTCAAACGTCTGATGGGTAGGCGGTGGAAGGTGAAACCGCCCCACGCGTGGCTCGAAGTTACGGATGTTGATTGCCCACGGATAATAGAAGCCGTCCCACCCGATCACATCAAACGGGTCAGATGCGAGGATCATCTCGGTCAGAGTGTTCGCTTTTTTAACGACTAACCTGAACTCCCCCTCTTCATCACGAGTCTCCAGATTCTGCGGCGCCCGAATATCTCGTTCCGAGTACGGGCTCGATTCCGTGAGTTGACCAAACTCATTGCGATATCTTCTGGGTGTGCGAACGTAACCCGCACTTTCAACAATCAGCAGAAATCGCTGCTCGGAAGAGAAATTGTAACGGTGCAGAATCCCGCGCGGGATTACCAGGTAATCACCAGCACTGAAGGGAATGACTCCGAACGGAGACTGCAGAACACCCTCTCCCTCACTCACAAACACAATTTCATCGCCCTGTGCATTACGGTAATAATCTGAGGTTTGGTCAACAGGGCGTACGATCTCCATCGAAACATCGCTGTTGAACAACAACGGCGTCCTATCCACAATCGCGTTTCCGGGTCTAGTAAGTTGTGCGGTGCGGAAATGGCGATGCCTTAGGGGCTCCGGCTGTGCCGGCTTCCATTCGATCTGTCTCAAGGTCTTCAAGGCGCGCACGGCTGTGGGTCGCCCAACGTGATACAGCAATGATGATGGGCCGCTGAACCCCATGGTGCCCATAAGTTCCTCTGCGTACAGCGCGCCGGAGGACGTACGGAACACCTTGTGGCGCTTCGATGGAATCTCTCCAAGCTGACGATAGACTGGCATCACTTCCCCTTTCTCATAAGAACCTTGTCGTTGTTTATGGTTTTCGAATGCTGATTGCGGGTTGCATCACCCCAGAAATCACGGCCAAGTGCGTTCAGCTGACCGTGCGCGATGTCGGCGGTCACTGCGCGATGAGCCGCGGTCGCGTCCTTCCTGCGTATTGCATTCACCACCGGTTTAAGTAGCGTTTCGACGTCTTTCGGAACCTGTCTGGAGCCGCTGGCCGCCAGGTATACCAGCCGGATTGAGCGCTCGAGGACGCCCCTCAGGATGTTCTCGAGCTCGCGATTGTGCGACATGCTTGCAATCTGGGAATGGAAGCGCTGGTTTGATTCGATCAGGGCATCCAGGGTCTGGTTGGACCGTGCCGCGTGTAGTGCTTCCTCGTAGTAACATTCGAGCTGGTCAACCTCGGGAGGCTCGGCGCGAAGTGCTGCAAGCTCAGCTGCGATCCCCTCCAGGATGATCCGAGTCTCCAGCAAGTCTCTAACCCCGCGAAAACTCAGCTCAGGAACGAAATACCCCCGCCGCGGGACCACCGCAAGCAGTTGCTCGTTGTGCAGGCGATTGCATGCCTCACGGAAAGGAGTTCGCCCAATGGAATAGCGCGGCAGGATCTCCGCCTCACGAAGGAAGCTACCCTCTGGGAACTCGCCATGCAAGATCCCGTGCTTCAGCATTCGGTACGCCCGGTCAGCCAGAGTACCAGGCGTTTCGTCGCGTTTGACTTTCGCCATGTCAATGCACAGCCATTCGCTGTTGAGAATATACTAAACATATATTGAGGGTGGATGGTCGATATCTGCACACATCGCTCTGAAATTCTCGTTCCGCCGCACATCCTGAATCTCAAGGCGTATGAGCCCGGTTTGAGTGCCGAGGAGGTTCAGCAGCGTTTCGGGCTCAAGAGGGTAATCAAGCTCGCCTCGAACGAGAACCCGCTGGGTGTCTCCCCGCTCGCCCTCGAACGCGCCGGGCAGGCATTGGCCGGAATGTCGCGTTATCCATCTGGCGGCCAGATCCTGCGCAACTCGCTGGCGGAATTGTTCGGAGTCAAACCTTCAAACGTCATAGTAGGTTCAGGCAGCGAAGGGATTATGGCGAACATCGTCAGGACATTCCTCTGCGATGACGATGAAATTCTTACAACGGAAGCTGCTTTTCAGGGCTTCCAGGTACTGGCTCGTAGCCGCGGCGTTCCATACCGAACGGTTCCCTATAAGGATTGGCGGTACGACCTGCCGGCGCTTGCCGATGCTATTAGCACAAGAACGAAGCTGATCTACCTCGCGAATCCAAACAATCCTACAGGCTCGTTCTTCACCCGGAAAGCTTTCGAAGAGTTTCAGCGCCGTGTACCTCAACGCGTTTTGATCATTCTCGACGAAGCCTATTACGAGTTCGCAATCGCCGAGCCGTCCTATCCAGATTCGATGCATTATCGCTTCGACAATGTGATCACTCTACGGACGTTCTCAAAAGCGTACGGTCTCGCAGCAGCTCGAATAGGGTATGGATTCGGGCACGAAGACCTCATCTCTGTTCTGCTCAAAGTTAAGCTGCCGTTTGAGCCAGGCGGCCCAGCCGAAGCGGCGGCACTCGGAGCTCTGGAAGACCGGGAGTTTATGTTGCGTACTGTGGCGAATAATGCCGGTGGACTTGTGTATCTCACCCGAAGTCTGCGGGCAATGGGAGTGCAGCTGGTGCCGTCCGCTGCTAATTTCGTGACGCTCCTCCTTGGAGATGCCGGGCAGGCGCAACAGGTATTTGAGCGGCTGCTGAGCCGCGGTGTCATCGTGCGGCCTCTAGCCGCCACAGGATTGCCACAATGTTTGCGCGCTTCGGTCGGCACCTCCGAGGAAAATGAATTTTTCATTCACACGTTAGAACAGGTTCGCCAGGAAATGGAGGTCAGTTTGTATGCGGCAGTTGATTGAGGAAACACGAACGGAGACCGCCTTACAGGAAGACTTCCTGCCCATTGAGGGTACGGACCATCTCGAGTTCTACGTTGGGAATGCCAAGCAGGCCGCCCATTTCTACCGCTCGGCAATGGGCTTTCGTGTGATTGCGTATCGCGGACCGGAGACCGGCACGCGCGAGAGCGCCTCTTATGTTCTCGAGCAGAACAAGATCCGCTTTGTCCTGACTACGCCCTTATATCAAACGGGCGAGATTGCCGAGCATATTGCGAGACACGGGGATGGAGTTAAGTCAATTGCACTCACGGTAGAGGACGCAGAAAGGGCATGGGAGGAAACCACAACGCGCGGTGCGATCGGCTTGCAAGCTCCTCGCTTGCTCACTGACGAGCACGGCTCGGCGCGATGCTCTTCCATTAAGATCTACGGTGACACGATCCACACATTCGTTGAACGGAGCTCCTACCGTGGAGTTTTTCTCCCCGGCTTCATTGCAGTAGCAGGCGCGGACCGGATCGCTCGGGACGCCGGACTCCTGCATATCGATCACATAGTCGGCAATGTCGGTTGGAATCAAATGAACACGTGGGTTGAATTCTACGAGCATGCGATGGGCTTTCGGATGTTCAAGCACTTCGATGATCGGGACATCTCGACGGAATACTCCGCCCTTATGTCGAAGGTGATGACGAACGGGAATGAAAAAATTCGATTTCCCATCAATGAGCCTGCCGAAGGCAGACGAAAATCGCAGATTGAAGAATATCTTGATTTCTATGGCGGCCCCGGAGTGCAGCACATCGCGATGGCGACGCATGACATTGTTGACACGGTAAGCAAGCTACAAAACCAGGGAGTCGAGTTCCTGCGCGTGCCCACCACGTATTATGAGGACCTGGGTGGACGTGTTGGCAAGATCGATGAGCCAGTCGATGAACTCGCTCGTCTAGGGATTCTCGTTGATCGTGATGATGAAGGCTACATGCTCCAGATTTTCACGAAACCGGTAGAAGACCGGCCGACGCTGTTCTACGAGATCATTCAACGCAAAGGTAGCCGAAGCTTCGGAAAAGGGAACTTCAAAGCGCTGTTCGAAGCCATAGAGCGCGAACAGGCGAGCCGGGGCAATCTTTAAGAGAGTACTCCTCCCGCCCGGGAAAGATCCGACCCAAAAACCTTTAGCTTCCAGGCTGTGCATCTCGTAAACTCGACCTGATCGAGAACTTGGGAGTTCTTGTAAGATTGCCGGTCGGCTCCGGTGAGCAAACTGGAACCATTCAAACCATATCTGAAGGAAGTGAATAGGCGAGGAGGCTCGAAAAGCATCATGAAGATGAATACTTACGTAAACTTCAATGGTACCTGCGCCGAGGCTTTCCGCTATTACGAGCTGCATCTCGGAGCAAAGACTCGCATGATGATGACTGTCCCTCCAAAATATTCCGATCGACCTGTAATCATTGAAGTTGATTGATTTCGCCGCGGCAACTCTCTCGTCCCTTCATGTTGAAGTATTCTTGTTTACGATCCTCAAACGGAGAATCTATGAACATACTCACGAGCGAGAAGTGCACCGCATGCCGCCGCGATGCCCCGCGGATAACTGAGGCGGAGATTCAGGAGTTGAGGCCTCAAGTGCCGGACTGGACGGTCGTGGAGCGAGAAACCATTCAGCGGTTAGAGCGCGTTTTTCGGGTCAGGGACTTTGCCGAGGCCCTATCGTTTACGAATCGCGTCGGTGCGCTTGCCGAGGCGGAGGGTCATCATCCGGCGATTTTAACCGAATGGGGTCAAGTGACGATAACTCTCTGGACGCACAAGATCCACGGTCTCCACCGGAACGATTTCGTCATGGCAGCAAAGATCGATTCTCTCGCTCCGGCACTCTAAACGAGCCGCGCAGCCCTTCACCCGACATAAGTAATGGCGATCGCCACC
>JBJMGJ010000366.1:0-5805 GCA_045807965.1 Bryobacteraceae bacterium
ATGAAGCCAGCCGGCACGGATGGCCTCGATCACCGTGCCTGCACGGCGGTGAAGTTCCGCGGGATCGGCCGTATAGGTGAAAACGGACCCAGCAGCGAGCCGAATACCTTTTTCGACAAGCTGGTCCGGGTGAATCGCGGGAGGCGGCCCGGAAGCGGATCCAATGCACACGGCCATTCCGCCCCTTGCCAGCCCTTTCAAGGTCCATTCCAACGTGGCCGCACCGACGCCATCAATGGCCAAGTCCACGCCTCGCCCGCCCGTCAGGGACATCAGTTCATCGAGGAACGCGTGGTTCTGTCCGTAGTTGATGACCGCATCGGCACCCGCCGAGCGCGCGGTTGCCGCTTTGGTGTCGTTCGATGTCGTACCCACGACCCAAGCACCAAAGTGTTTGAACCATTGGACTAGCAAGAGCCCGACTCCACCGGCTGCCGAGTGAACCAATATGCGGTCACCCGGGCGCACGTCACGATACTCGGTGACAAGAAACTGAGCGGTCAGGCTCTGGAACATAAGCGCCTGCGCCGTCGTAAATTCGTCAGGGACGGGGATGGCGTGAGCTGCCGGGAGGACAAGTTGGCTCGCGTACGATCCCACGATGTCGATCCATGCTACTCGCTGCCCAACTCTCAATGTCGCGGGGATGGAGTCTGCGCCGTCGACAACTTCACGTACAATGCCAACGCCTTCAAATCCCGGCGTGTAAGGGAGCGGCGGCGTATACCTGCCATAGCGCTGGTAAATGTCGAGGTAGTTGATGCCAGACGCCTCTACATCAACCAGCAACTGTCCCGGCGCAAGGCGTGGCGCTTCCGCCACGGTCTCAACGGTCAGTTGCTCCGGACCGCCGAACGCCTGGACCCTCACCCGCCGAACTGCCCTCGAGTTTTGCATCTGTGCTTCTCTGATCACGTGCGGTATTACAAGACCGTCATGCCGCCGTCAACCGTGAGGGCGTGGCCCACGACGTAGCTAGCCCCTGGACTGCAAAGCCACAGCACAGCCGATGCAATCTCTTCGGGCTTGCCCGCACGCGCGATGGGAACATTCTTCGCAATCTCCTCGTACGCCTGTTCGTCAGCCGCAACCACATCACGGGCCACCTGCGTGTCGATCAGGCCGGGATTCACGGCATTAACCCGGATACCGTGCTTGATGTACTCGAGAGCGGCCGTCCGCGTCAGGCCAACCACGCCATGCTTCGAAGCGATGTAGGAACCGATTCCGGGGTTGCCGGTCAACGCGCCGACGGAGGCGTTGTTGACAATTGCGCCGCTGCCCTGGCGTGCCATCTGCCGCAGTTCGTACTTCATGCAGCTCCACACCCCGCGCAAGTTAATCCCGATCACGCGATCCCAGTCTTCGCGAGTGCTGTCAGCGGTTGAAGCAATACGGGCCATAACACCTGCGTTGTTGAACGCGGCATCAAGCTGACCGAACTCGGCGACGGCGCGGTCCACCATCGCCGACACTTGCGCGTCGTCGCTCACATCGCAGCGTAGGGCGATCGCCGTGTGACCAGCAGCCACCAGCTTGTGCACTTCGTTGTTCAGCAGGTCCTCTCTGACATCGGCGAGCACAACGGCGGCACCTGCTTCAGCAAACGCCTGAGCCGTGGCCAGGCCCATCCCGGAAGATGCTCCGGTCACAAGTGCCACCTTGCCAGTGAAGTTCAATACGTTGTTACTCATGCTTTTATCTGTTTTCTTGTTAGGAGCGCCCGCCTTGGGCGAGGCCGTATTCATCCGAACCTGTCCTCAGTGCTCGAGTGTGCGCACATGCGCAGTAGTTTGAACGCGGAATGCGATGCGGGAAACCGCACCGATGATTACTGGACTGTTTGCGAGTGGGTAGCTCGCCAATCGCCTGGCGAGGTCCCTTCCCACTTGTGAAAAGCTCGGATGAAGGAGTTGGGATCCTCATATCCAAGCAGGTATGCTGCTTCGTTTAATTCGAGCGAGGGCTGCCGTAGATAGTGCTGCGCCATCTCGTGGAGTGCCTCTGCCATTAAGGCGTGAAACGTAGTGCCTTCTTCAAGCAGCTTCCGCTGCAACGTGCGGGCACTCATGCCCAACTCCATCCCGACGTCTTCCAATCGCGGCCGCTGGCCGGCGAGCGAGCGCTTCAAGATCCCCTTCGCCTGCTGTTTCAGAGATTTATTCGCCAGATACTGCCTCAGTTCGGCTTCGAGTTGCGGGGCGATCACTTCAAGCAGATCCGGGTTGTACGTTATGAACGGCTGGTCGAGGTCTTCCGCCCGGAAGAAAAGCCGGTTGTGGCGCGCTCCGAACCTCACGGGACACGCAAAAAATTTCTCATACGGCTGCTGGTCTGCAACATGGCAGCGTAGTTCCACGCGCGACGGATGAATGTCGCGACCGATTCCACGCCGGCCAATCGTCAGCGTCCACGCAAAGCAAGCATCAATCCAAATGGGTGATTCTGCGACTTCCGCCAACAGCCACACGAATTCAACGGCACACTCCTTACCGCGCTCCGAGATGCGGATCTCTTGCGGTGAAGTCAATCGTTTGTATCGAGCGACGCGGGTCAGGGCATCGCGAAAGGAGCGAGTGAATAGTGCTGCAATGGAGATCGGACTGTAGTTCTCAGGTCGCTCCTCAGACCCCAGACGTAGGCCGATCGCATGATCACGACTGACCTCCGCAATGGCGTCGTACAAAGCCCGCATCTCCTCCGTGGTGAGCGAAATACGCGTTTGCTGGAACAACTCGGACGGCAATCCCGCAAGCCTCAACACGGCCTTGGTTGAGATGCCCATACCTTCAAGCTGTCGCCCCATGACCGAGAGAACTCGAAAACGATCTGCCATTTGTACGACCAGAATCGAGGACGATCCGTACTCTCTTGCTGTCCTCTGAATCCAGTCTAGCCGCCGCCAGAGGCCTGCGTCACTCGCAGAAGCCGCCGAAGAACTCGCAACAGACGCCAACGGAAGGGACGGGTCCGTCAAGCACATCAGCCGGGGGCGATTCCGGAAATCGAGTGTGCCGCGGAGGACCGCCAGGCTGCGACCGTACGCTGACGTATAGCTTTGAGATTGATGATGATTCGCCGAGTTCTTAAGTTCTAAAAGACATTCAGGTGGAGTCCCGCTTGACCATCCTGTCCCGTGCTCGGCTGCTCGCCGTAAACTTCTGTCGCACGGGTCATGCGATGTGTTAGCTCACGGTGCCAGGCATCAATCATGATCGGAAAGGAAAAACGAAGCCATGAGCGTCGCAGTGCCTTCCGGCTGCGCAAAACTGCTTCAGCCATACTCGAAAGAGAAGGTGGTCGCTAGTGTCACAGCACGCTTATTTCACGCTTGAGCCGGGCCATACACTCGGGCCTTCCCGGGCTGTCCGGAGGCGTTCTTGAGTCTGCCCATTCCCATTGATTTTCCACCGATGGAAGCGGACTCAGCCCGCGAAATCCCGACCGGTCCGGAGTGGGAATACGAGCCTAAGTGGGACGGATTCCGATGTCTGGCGTTCCGGGATGACGAGCACCTGGACATCATGTCTAAATCCGGCCAGCCGCTGGCGCGGTATTTTCCAGAGATTGAAGAAGCACTGCTCGGCCTCAAAGCGCACCGGTTCGTGATAGACGGGGAGCTGATTGTCACGCAGAACCAGACACTCAGCTTTGACGATCTGCTGCAACGGATCCACCCCGCCGCAAGCCGGATCAAGAAACTGTCGGTGGAAACGCCGGCAACGCTGCTGGTTTTCGACATTCTGGTCGATAACAATGGCAATAATCTGACGGAGAAGCCTCTGCTAGAGCGCCGTCAAGCGCTGGAAACATTCGCGCACGAAATCTTGGGTGGAAACCCACGCATTCGTCTTTCACCCCGCACCGACAGCTTTGATACGGCGAAGAGCTGGTTCCACAGAATGGCGGGCCCACTCGACGGCGTCATTGCGAAGCGTCTGGACAAGCCGTATGACTCAGCGGGACGGAAATCCATGCTGAAGATCAAGAACCTCCGGTCCGCGGATTGTGTGGTCGGCGGATTCCGGTATGGGACAGGGAAACCGCTGGTGGGATCGCTTTTGCTCGGGCTCTATGATGAGCACGGGAATTTAAATCATGTGGGCTTTACGTCCGGTCTTTCGGCCGCTGAAAAACCCACTTTGACAAAGCAACTCGAAGCATTGATCGAGCCCCCGGGATTCACGGGCAGTAAGCCCGGCGGCCCGAGTCGATGGAGTACCGAACGCAGCGCCGAATGGAAGCCGTTAAAGCCGGAACTCGTCGTGGAAGTGCAATATGATCACTTCTCCGGAGATCGCTTCCGCCATGGGACGAAGTTATTGCATTGGCGACCGGACAAGGACCCGAGGAGTTGCACGATCCGGCAAGTGCGCCACGAAAGCCAGTCGCCGTTGACGCTACTGGATTAAGGAACAGGCGGGCCCAGTCCGTCGATAGTCTCGGCCGCATTTGGCACACGCAATGGAGCAAAAACATCAGCCGTGAAACCGTCAGGACTGGTATCCTTGATAAAGGCCCTCCCGCCGATACCCTGGATACGGTTAAGCAGCGAAATTTGAAGATAGGATTTGTAAGTCTCGGCTGTCCGAAGAACCTGGTCGATACCGAAGTGATGATGGGTCAGCTTGTGGCAGATGGGCATGAGCTCACGCCGCAGCCATCAGAAGCCGATGTCATTGTCGTCAACACCTGCAGCTTCATTGATCCGGCCAAACAGGAGTCGGTCGACACCATCCTTGAGATGGCGGATTACAAAAAGACCGGGCGCGCCCAGCGTCTGGTGGTGGCCGGGTGCTTAGTCGAGCGTTATCGGTCTGATATTCAGAAGACCATCCCGGAAGTGGACGCCGTCCTAGGGACGAACGAACTGGACAAGATTACCGCGCTTTGTGAGGGTTTGACCCCGATTGAGGACAAATCCGCGCCGTATCTCTATCACGACCTGACCGCGCGTGTGTTCACCACGCCCAAGCATTCGGCGTACATCAAAATCGCCGAAGGATGCGATCACCCGTGCTCGTTCTGCGTCATCCCCCAGTTCCGGGGCCAGTTCCGGAGTCGCCGCTTTGAGAGTGTAATCAACGAAGCGACGCGGATGCTGGGAATGGGCGTGCGCGAACTGAATCTCATAGGGCAGGACACCACCTGCTACGGCGAAGATCTGGGAATGAAGCACGGTTTGGCCGATTTGCTGGCGCGGCTTGCGGAAATTCCGACAGATTTTCCCAAATGGATCCGGTTTCTGTATGCGTACCCGAACCGGGTGACGCAACCACTCCTGGACACGATCGCGACTCACGATTCCCTGGTCAAGTACATCGACATGCCGCTGCAGCACGCAAGTGCTTCGGTTTTGCGTCGAATGAAACGGGGCGGTACGGCGGATATCTTCCTGAATCTCCTGTCGAAGATCAGAGCCACCATCCCCGGGGTGGCGATTCGAACCAGTATGATCGTCGGATTCCCGGGCGAGACGGAGAAGGACTTCGAAGAATTGTGCCAGTTCATCGAGGCCGCTCAATTTGACCGGCTCGGCGTGTTTTCTTACAGTGACGAAGAGACGAGCGGAAGCTTTGCTCTCGCCGCTAAGGTAGACGCGCGCACCATTTACAACCGAAAGCGCAAGTTGATGTCGCTACAGCGGCGGATCTCCCGCAAGCGCAACAGAAAACTGATCGGAAGCGAGTTCCCGGTTCTCGTGGAGGGCCCTTCCGCGGAGACGGAACTGTTGTGGGAAGCGCGTTCGACCACGCAGGCTCCGGAGATAGATGGAGTCTGTTACATCAATGACTTCGGCGCGGG
>JBJMGJ010000367.1:0-11187 GCA_045807965.1 Bryobacteraceae bacterium
AAAGGGCGCAGGAATGCACTGATCCTTGCCCACCATTACCAGGAACCAGAGATACAGGAGATCGCCGATTCCGTCGGCGACAGCCTGGAGTTGGCTCGTGCGGCACAGAGGTTCGATGGGGAAGTGATCGCTTTTTGCGGTGTGAAGTTCATGGCGGAAACCGCGAAAGTGCTGAACCCGAGCCGCACCGTCATACTCCCCGACGAAACGGCGGGCTGCAGCTTAGTGGACAGCTGCCCGGCTGCCGGGGTAAGAGCGTTCAAGGCGAAAAACCCTGATTACGTCATCGTCAGCTACATCAACACCTCCGTCGAGGTGAAGGCGGAGAGCGACATCCTCTGCACTTCGAGGAATGCAGTGGCGGTGGTGAACTCGATTCCGAAAGAAAAGCCGATTCTCTTCCTTCCCGACATCAACCTGGGGAACTATGTCAAAGCGCAGAGCGGCCGTGAAAACATGAAGATATGGCAGGGAGCCTGCATCGTCCACGCCACTTTCCCCGGTCGGAGAGTAGCCGCAGCACGTACGGAACACCCGAACGCGCTGGTTGCCGCCCATCCGGAATGCCCGGATGATGTACTCAGAATGGCGGATTTCATCGGGTCCACGTCCGCTATCGTCGACTGGTGTACGGCTCAAAAGGCCGATGAGTTTATCGTGATGACCGAAAGCGGCGTGCGGTATTCCCTCGAAAAGCTGTCTCCCGGCAAGAAGTTCTATTTCGTCGCGAACGAGAACTGCAACTGCAGTGAGTGCCCTTATATGCGGCTGAACACCCTTGAAAAGCTGCGCGATTCGCTGGATACTCTGCAGCCCCAAATCCAGCTGCCCGATGACATCATGCGTCGAGCGCTGGTACCGATCGAGCGGATGCTCGCAGTCAAATAACTGGTTCTAATCCGGCCATTGTCGGATGATAGAGAAGTACCCCTTTTTGACGTCCCTAATCCAACTCGGCAGGTCAGAGCTGTCAGGTGTTCCCCAGTCCGGGCTACTGCTGGACTCCTATGGGCGGCTGCACTCCGATCTACGCATCAGTGTGACCGACCGTTGTAACATCCGTTGTTTCTACTGCATGCCCGAGGAAGGGGCTCAATTTGCGCCTCGTCTCTCGCTGCTTTCCTTTGACGAAATCGAACGGTTCATTCGGGCGGCCCTGCCGCTGGGCATCACGAAAATCCGGCTGACCGGCGGCGAGCCTCTGCTACGCCCACGTCTTGCGGAATTGATCGCACGGCTTTCGGGCACAGCGTTAAGAGACCTGGCGTTGACGACAAATGGAGTTCTTCTGGCCGTGCACGCTCGAACGCTATTCGATGCTGGATTGCGCCGGCTCAACGTACATCTCGATACTCTCGATCGCGAACGCTTCCGAACCATCACGCGCCGGGATGATCTTGGGCGAGTGATGGCGGGCATTGAAGCTGCTCAAAAGTTAGGTTTCCAGATCAAGTTGAACGCGGTTGCGGTGAAAGGGTTGAGTGAACCCGACATACCTGCCCTCGTCCGCTTCGGACGCGAGAACGACATCGAAGTGCGGTTTATCGAGTTCATGCCGCTCGATGCCCAGGAACTGTGGGGATTGGATCGGGTCTTGACCGCGGATGCAATGATCGCGTCGATCGAGCGCGAGTTCGGTCCGTTGACACCGGTGCCGGACGCGGACCCTCGAGCGCCGGCCACGGAATATCGCTTTGCCGACGGTAGCCGAGTCGGGTTTATCGCCTCCGTCAGCAAACCCTTTTGCGGGAACTGTAACAGGCTACGTCTGACATCAGACGGCAAAATGCGAAATTGTCTTTTCGCACGCGATGAAGTAGATGCCAAACCGCTTCTGAAATCGGATGCTCTTCGCGATCAGTTGCAAACGGCCATTCGGGAGACGGTCTGGTCGAAGTGGATCGGCCACGACATCCAGCGGTCTTCCTTTGTCGCCCCTACCCGCCCTATGTATTCGATCGGCGGCTAGCCATTGCGCTTCGCTGTTCAGCGTTTGAGGAAAGTGACCAGGTGCTGGCCGGAGGGAAGCATCACCGAAGAGTTCACATTGAGGGAAACGGGGCCATGCAGCGCTACTCCATCGATCTCAATTGACGCCACGGCCGTTCCTAACACGGCAATTGCACGGCTCGCACTCGAATAGGAAACCTCGATCCGGTCCGCGCTGATCGAAGCGGTTTGCAGATCACCATTGAAGTCGAGCAACGTGACAGGAGACTTCTCGACTGCTGGCGACAATATGTGCCTACCCGCGGGTGCAATGACTGTTGTTGAATCCTGGATGGGCCATAGCCGACCATCTATGTCAACCGCGCCCTGCCAGGGAACCCGCGTTGCAGCCTTCGCATTGACCTCAATTTCGTCTACGCTCGTCTGCTTAACCGAAGCGCCTGTAGCGGCGGAGGGCAGCAGCGGGAGATCTACGTTTTCGAGCGAGCTCTCGAAATACAGGGCTACACGGCTGAACGAGACGGCCGCTTCGTGCACAAGCTCGGCGAGTTCGAGGCCGGTCTGTTTCTTTGTCGGGTAGACATCCTGATACCGCTCGACGACGTTGATGTCCACGGCTATGTGGCTGCGATCCGGTGTCAGTTCCGCATATTTCTCAGCGAGCTTGCCGTACCGCTCCGGGCCAAGCGCCCATAGCGTAGCTGGGTCCTCTACCAGAAGCGTGCTTTTTGCCGCTTTCACAACCGGAAGGCTGCGAGCGACATCGGCCCCGAGAGCGTCACGGATTCCCGGTTCGAACCGGTCGTCGATGTGCGTGAGTGCGATATCGAGATACGGTTTACTCGCCTTGATCCGCTCGACAGAGGCAAGCCAATCCGTTTGCATCCGCGACGCCAGGTCCGCCCTATAATCGAGGAAACGGCGCAGGCCGTCTGCATTCGTCGTCGCCGCGTAGGTCGACGCCGGATCGAAAAGCAGCTTGGGGTCGAAACCAGCTACCCGCTTGAAGTCGGCCCGAACATCATCGTTCATGGGGGTGAAGCGGGCAGGGTTCGAAGCGCCTTCGAGCGATTCGAAGTAGAGCTCAGCCATGTTGACGCCATCCCAGTCGAACCTGTTGATCAAAGCCGCCAATTCATTCTCTACGGCCGCCTTGCATTCGTTGTTCCGCAGGTTCATTAATTTGCGCCAATCAAGCTGAGCGTCTTGTCCGAGCGCCGTCTGTTCCCGCCAGGCTGGATGATCGGCCCAGAACTTTTCACTCACGTGGGGCAGTTCGACCCAGGCGTAAACCAGAATTGCGTTTCGGTGACAAGCTGCGATCAGCTTTTTCAGGTAATCGTCCTGCGCCGCATTCGGCTCCATATTGTGCCAAGCAGCAACATGGAGAGCCGCAATGCCGGACGCGCGCCAGCGAGAAGCCAGATAGTCGACATCTGCACGAATCCGGTAAGCAGAATCGAAGAAGGCCCAAAGAGACGTTGTCCTGGCCGGAAGCGCTAACCCAAGATCGACGGCGGCATGCAGCAGGTACGGGTAACGCTCAATGCCCGTCGGCCCGGGATCTGTCGCAAGCCAGAGAACAGCACCCGCTTCCGTTCGTTTGCCGGCAAGCATCGGTACGCCCTTCCATTTCTCTTTCGCGAATATCGTGAAGTCTGCCGGGACGTCGACTGCAGCAACGGAAACGGGCTGTTCCCAAATGATCTGCATCTTCGGCGCGCGTGCGTCCGCGATCTGCCGGACGACAAGGGTTTCGGGTTTAGCGTGGATCCCGATTGCCTCCGTGGCGGAACCTGTGCCTGTGACGATGACGATCCGGTTACGCCCCGATTCAACGAGATCGATCTGAGCATCGGCGCGAACGACAAGAACCCCCGCATCCCGTTCGGCCCCTTCGGTGATTCCAACCGAATTAAAGATCTTCCGCCAAGATGTTGGATCGACACCTTGGACAGTGAAACTGTTGGTCGAATTTGCAGATGCGCAGGGAATCGCCAGCAAAAGCACAGTGACGATGAGAAACCAGCAGCTCTTTATTTGGTGAAGGCGTACCAGAAACTAACTCGAATGTCGTTGTAGTTGGGTCGTCGCGGATTGTATTCGTTGTTGGTATAGACGCCACGAAGCAAGTCCGTTGAAAAGTAAGCACCCGTCGGTAAAAATGGAGCTTTGATCTTGATACCTGGTCCGAACTCGACCGTATTCGCCCAATACTGAGCTTTTGCGTCCTGCGTGAGGTTCGCATTCAGCAGAAGCTGAATCGCCGAATTCTCCCCGATCCGGAATGTACGGCCTGCGCGGTGCTGTGAATAGAAGAGCCAATCTTTGTCGAACCTGCTCACATAGATCGCGTCGGCAGTCGTCTCGTAGAAGAGGCCCGAGACATTAGCGCCCAACAGGCTTCCAAAGCCCTTGGCGAGGTTGACGCCCCCGCGGTAATCCGGGATCGCAACGCCAATGTCGTGTCGAAAGGGTAAGTACTTGATAGCTTCGCCCGCTTCCACCCAGCCGGTCAGATGGTGCCAGGTTTTAGTTGCGATCCCGCCGCCTATGATGATCGAACTCTCCGAAAGGTATTGCGGCGCGGCAATGCCGTTCGGCACGCTGCTTTTTACATCGCCGATGAAGCGGGTAGATACATAGAGAGAAAATACTCGGTTCGCGGAACTCCACGGGAGCGGAACGGTGCGCTTGATCTGACCGTAAGTAAATGCATCCTGCCAACGTGACGAATACATCGGCAGCAACCAGACGGTTGTTTGCGGTAACGTGTCACGACGCAGATTGTGATAAGCCTTGGCTGCTTCTACGGCAACAAACGTATTGCCGGAGCGCCGGGCCTGATCGAACCACGGAATCGCTTCTTCGTCGTTTTTGGCCATGTTATAGGCGTAGCCAAGCCTTAGCATCACCTCCGCGTCGTCGGGATTCTGCTCGTGAGCCTGACGCAGGTACTTGATAGCGTCGTTGTAATAGCCTAACCCAAGACTCTTGATGCCCATGGCGCGCGCGTCCGCCTTAGCTTCAGTACGGCTCGACGGAATGACTAGCCCATTCGGGGTGTTAGTGATCGAAGTAGTGGGTGAACCCGCATCACTGGAGGGCGCTCTCTGTTTCAAGCCGCCATTCATTAATTCCAATTGTTCGCGAGACAGGTGATCATTCGGAGAGAATTGAAGCACACGCTCGAATTCAGTCTTCGCTTCCGACTCTTGGTGCATGGCCAGGTACAGATAGGCCAGTTCTCGTCGAAGCGTCACGTTGGTCGGATCAAGCTTTAATGCCTGCGCAAACTCGTAAGGATATGGATAGCGGTTGCCGAGTTGCTCAATCGCGAGTTCCGCGGTGCGCGAATCGTTTGATCGGGATGCAAGCAGTAATTCCGTGTTTGCCTCCTCCACTCGATTCAGCTTTCGCAGGACGCCCGCTTCAATCAGCAGCAGTTCACTTAGCTGCGGCTTCAGTTTGCGGCAGATTGCGTACTGCTCGGCGGCCAGCGCATATTCCTCGCGAAGCTCGGCGAGTTGCGCCAGTTCCCAATGCGCGCTGTAGAACGAAAGGTCATTCGGATTGGGAGCCTTACGGATTGCGTCCTGCCATCGGGCGATGCCGTCTGCGAGCGGCCGGTCAATGTTTTGAAACGCCTGTTCCGCCGTGCTACGGGTCGTCGCGTTCGTGCTGTGGCGAAGGCGATCGAAGGTTCGGCGCGCCTCGACCGGCTTCTTCGTTTCATAGGCAAGAAATGCGTATTCGAGGGCCGCTGTTTCGTCTTTCCCGTTGAGTTTCAGCGCCGCTTCGAACTCGTCACGCGCTTCGGTGTTCTCCCCGGTTTTCAGCAACGCATATGCGAGATCCTTATGTGCTCCGGCGTTTGCGGGCTGCATTGCCAGACCCTTACGGAACAGCGGTATGGCCCGCGCGTATTCTTTTCGGTCCAGCGCTTTATACGCGTCAGTCAGTTCTGTCGTGCCGGGCGCCTGGCCCAAAGCGGCTCTCGCCATCGAGAGTGCGACCATGGATACGGCCACGATGTAGAAGGGTCGCAGCTTGGACGGATTTAACACTTGTGTACTCTGAGTGGGCGCTTCCGGGGTAAATTCTCGGCTGCCACCTGCTTATCGGAGGAAATCAGGCACCGCTACAATGAACCCTAAATGCCGAGATTTCCGGGTGTTGACTATCTCGATTTCGATTCGCTTCTGACCGACCAGGAGCGCCTCGTTCGGCAGACCGCTCGTCAATTTGTGGACGAATCGGCGGTTCCTCTCATGCGAGATGCGTTTAACCGCGCGATATTCCCGAAGCAGCTAATCGGAGACATGGCTGAGCTCGGCTTTTTCGGAGCGAACCTCGACGGCTATGGGTGCGCGGGAATGAATAATGTCGAGTACGGGCTCATCATGCAGGAACTGGAGCGTGCCGATTCCGGACTGCGAAGTTTCGTCAGCGTTCAGGGTGCGCTGGTGATGTATCCCATCCTGGAGTTCGGATCGGAAGAGCAGCGCGAACGTTGGCTGCCGCGGCTTCAATCTGGCCAGGCGATCGGCTGTTTCGGCCTCACAGAGCCGGATTTCGGTTCGAACCCATCCGGTATGCGAACCACCGCCCGGAAAGAAGGTGAGGTTTGGACACTGAACGGCGAGAAGACCTGGATCACAAACGGTTCGGTGGCAGACGTTGCGGTGATCTGGGCGCGGACGGGGGATGGGATTCAGGGTTTTCTCGTCGAAGCGGGCACGGCCGGATACTCGACGACGGATATACATGGCAAGCTTTCGATGCGGGCGTCCGTCACATCCAGTCTCCATCTGTCAGATTGCAGAATTCCCGCCGCGAATGCGCTTCCAAACGCCAAAGGCCTGAGAACCGCGTTGCGATGCCTCTCCCAAGCACGATTTGGCATCGGATGGGGGGTCCTGGGCGCTGCAATGGACTGCTTCGAAACGGCACGGTCCTATGTTCTTGCCCGGACGCAGTTCGATAGCAAGCCGCTCGCCTCTCATCAGCTGGTGCAAGAGAAGCTTGCCTGGATGATCACGGAAATCAGCAAGGGCCAGCTGCTCGCGTATCACGTGGCGAAACTGAAGGACCGGAGTCAAGCGGACCCGGCACACGTCTCCATGCTGAAGCGGAACAACGTCGCTATCGCGTTAGAGTGCGCCCGACTGAGTAGGGATCTGCTCGGTGCAAACGGCATTATGGATGAATATCCGATCATGCGGCATATGTGCAATCTGGAGACCGTGAAGACGTATGAAGGCACCGATCACATTCATGCACTCGTAATCGGGGAGAGAGTTACCGGGGTTCCCGCTTATCGCTAGTGACGCGCTATTTGTCAATATCGGCTAAGTGCCGTTCCATTTTCTCGTGTAACACTGCGACGCCCGGGTCACGTTGCACCGCCCCGTGATAGCGGCCCCAAAATTCATTGGTCTCTCGCGAGGGAGAGAGGAGCGCCCGCGTGTCTTCGATCAACCGCTCGAATTCTCTGTTCTCGCGCGGAGGATTTTTGGCAGCGAGCGCCTCATCTATTTGCACAATCAGCGTTGTCACCGGGCGAAGCCATGCGAATCGATTGTCGCTGATCAGAAGTTGCAGGAACTCACTTGAAGAGCCGATCTTGCCATGAATCAACTCATAAGACGTGCGCTCTGAGTCGAGGAGGGCTTTATGTAAGGAGAGCAGAATCTCACGAATGGATTTCAGCTCCCCTTGAGCATTAAAAGATGCTGGATTTGACTCCATCAATTCTCAGAGTAGCGCGCTGAGTTCCGCACATCTCAGCCCGGAAGTGTCGATTCAGTTCTTAGGCGGAACTGCTGAAGGCACAGCGCTTGCCTGATCAATTTTAAGAAGGATTTGCTTCAATGCGTCAGCATTTTTCGCGTTCGGCACTAACGTTAAATAAGCCCGAAGGTGCGTTGCGGCTTCCGGATAATTACCCCGATCGAGCAAGATCTGCGCCATCATATTCTCCGCATCCGGAAAGTTGTGGCGGGTGTCAAGCTTCAGAAGATCCTTGACGCTTTTCTCCGCGTCATCCGGACGCTTCAAGTTGTAACTCGCAATCGCGTTGTACCAGAAGGAGCTGGGAAATTCCACCGGGTTTAACGAAATGACTTGTTTGCTGAAGTTCGCCGCGTCTTCCCATTTGCCTTCCTGCGCAGATAACCTTGCCATCTGATCGTAGGGGCTGACGAACTTTTTGTCGGCGGCGATTGCCTCCTCGTAAGCTTTACGAGCCGCATCAGCTCTGCCTTGTCGTTGCTGTACCTGTCCTAGCGCATACCAGGCTTCGGCGTATTTCGGGTAAAGTTGGGTCGCTTCGCTTAACCGCTTCTCGGCTTCTTCGAATTTCGCTTTTGCGGCCAATTGCATGCCCTTTTCATAGCTCTTCTGGGCACCCTTGGGAGCCAGCGCACTCGTCAAGCTGATCGTCGTACCCTGCACATTGGCGAGGCGATGAAGGATGATCGTTCCCACATCGGGATCGTCCATGGAGTGCCTTGTCCCGAGTTCTACGATATCTGACCGGTATCCCGGATAAGACGCGCGAAGTTCGCATCCCCAGAGTCCCGAAGCAGCGCCTAAACCGCCGCGCGTCCCGATATCGCCGCCCATTGGGTTCATTCCGCCTCTTGATGATGCATTGCCGCCCGGGCGTCCGAACATGCCGCCCGGTGAAGGATCCGAAGCGTCAGCATCGAAACCCTGGTTTTGCCCTACCTGAAACGAGAATCGACCTTTGGAGTCGGTGTGTGCTTCGAAGTGCGGACTCCCGGAGCATACGCGCTCAATACGGATGTTCATATTGGCGGGCGACCCATCGTCGAACATCACCTTGCCCGACAAGAAAATCGGGCGCTGAATGGTCGGGAAGGTGTTGGGATTGTTCGTCGGATAGTTATTGCCCGGAATGTTTCCCGGAGTTCCGCGCCCGACTGAGCCTGTTCCTGCTCCTGTACCGCCCGTTCCACCGGTTGGCGCTGCCCCGCCTGCGGGAGCTCCGCCCGCTGGTTGCTGCGCCGCAGCCGGGACTCCTATTAACATGCTTACGAATAAGAGAGGAGCGATGCGCTCGCGGAGGGAGAATCGGGAATGTTGCATACAGCTTGCCCCCTTAGTGTGCTCTGAGTATCGCATAATTGGAGCGAGTCGATTCGCCGATCCGAAACGCCTAGATTCGTTGCAATTCTTGAATGGTCAAATGCGATTGGACCTCGCCCGTGTGTTTGATCTCCGCCGGTTCAAACAGCATAATTTCTACTTCGTCCTCGGCGACGGGCCGGTGCTCAACGCCGCGTGGAACAACTAGAAACTCACCCTGAGATAGCGTCACCGATCGGTCGCGAAACTCCATTCGAAATTGGCCACGGATCACGAAGAACATCTCGTCTTCATTCGCATGCTGGTGCCAGACAAACTCGCCCTGGAATTTGACGACCTTTACGTGTTGTCCATTTAACTCAGCAACGATTCGAGGATTCCAATGGTCGGAAAACAGACTCAGTTTCTCATGGACATTTACCTTGACCATTGATCTCATCGTAAGCCCGGCAGGTGATACCATGGCCGGGCTATCTCGCTCGCAGACAAGATTGCGCTTGTAACCGGAGCAGGCCGAGGCATTGGCCGGGGCTGTGCGCTCGAATTGGCCCGAGCGGGAGCCCACCTGGTCATCAGTGATGTGAACCTGCCGAACGCGGAAGCGGTGGCGCGGGAAGTAGCAGCCCTGGGGCGCCAAACGCTCGCGATCGGTGTTGACGTCTCTTCTGAGGACCAGGTCAATGAAATGGTTCGTCAGGCCGTCGAACGCTTTTCTCGCGTCGATATTCTCGTGAACAACGCTGGCATCGTCACGACGGGACGGGTCACCGAGATCACTGTCGAAACCTGGGACAGAACGATGGCCGTAAATCTGAAGGGCGTGTTCCTGTGCTCGAAGGCGGTGTTTCCACTGATGATAAGGCAACAAGATGGTCGAATCATCAACATCGCGTCCGTGGCAGGCAAGCGCGGCGGCGGCCTTCATGGCAACTCCTGTTACGCGGCCTCGAAGGGTGGCGTCATCGCATTCACGAAGAGCCTGGCGAGAGAAGGCGGTCCGTATAACGTCCGCGTTAATGCGATTACCCCGGCGCTGATTCAGACTGATATGCTCGACGGCTTAACGCAGGACAAGTTCGAGCAGATTATAGAGGCTCTCCCGTTGCGGCGCGCCGGCACGCCCCAGGACGTTGCGGCCGCGGCTTGTTTTCTTGCATCGGACGCCTCGGCTTTTATGACAGGCGAAATCATGGACGTGGACGGCGGATTGATGATGGATTAGTGCTCGCCCGTTGCTTTTCGGAATAACCGGGAGAAGCAGCGGTACGATGACGGCTGATGGTTATTGTGTCCGTCCTCTATCCAAAGACGAAGGAATCAAGATTTGACATCGAGTACTACCTTCGAACTCATATCCCTCTCGTGAAATCTCGATGGTCGGACATGGGTCTTACGAGCATTGACCTTATTCAGAGAACTGCCGCGATCAGCGGTGGCGTGCCACGGTATGAAGTGATTGGTCAACTCACGTTCGAATCGACCGAGAGCCTTGAGAAGGCCTTATCTCAACACGGTGGTGAGATCCTGGGGGACATTCCAAACTTCACAGATGTGCAGCCAATCATACAGACGGGTAGATCTCTTTAGCCGCGCCGCGTTCATTTAGATACAACTTCAAGCAGAGTCTGGTAGATCATCTCGGTACCCTCGTCAAGAGACTTCACGGAGATGCGCTCGTCGTTGCCGTGCATTCGGCTCAAATCCTCATTTGTGATCGGGTACGGGTATATGCCGTAAACAGGAACGCCCCGGCTGCGCCATGCCGCCGCGTCCGTGCCGGCCTGAAACAGGTACGTTGTCACTGGGGCATTCGGCCAGACTTTGTTTGCGCCGTGGGTGAGTGCCGCAAATAAGAGCGTATCCGTGTCGGACGGTTTCGCTCGGGAAGCCAGGCTCGTGTATCGAGAAGCGGTCGCAGAGGGCGGGAGAGAAACTTCGATCTCCGGGTCGTCTATTGCCGTTCTGATCTCCGCCATGGCATCTTCGGGTGTCGTGCCCGGAATGGTTCTCATGTTGATGGTGGCAGTCGCGGTGCCCGGGATGACGTTGCTGCGAAAACCCGCTTGCAGAAGGACGGGTGCGATCGTGTCCCGCATGATGGCATGGTAGAGAAGATCTTTGCTG
>JBJMGJ010000368.1:0-3475 GCA_045807965.1 Bryobacteraceae bacterium
CGCAAGCGTCTCACTCCGGAAAGTGCGGTGGAAATTATTCTTCAGGTTGCGGATGGGTTGGCCTGGGCCAAATCCAAAGGCGTCGTGCACAGGGATTTAAAACCGTCTAACCTGATGATCAACGAGCGCGGCCGCATTTTGATTCTTGATTTCGGTATAGCGAAAGCCATCGATTCCGCAAGCGAACTGACCCTTCCCCACGAAAGGTTGGGCACGACTTGGTACATGAGTCCTGAACAGATTCGAGGCGAAGATTGCGACACCCGTAGCGATCTGTATTCGTTAGGGATTATCTTCTTTGAAATACTGACCGGCCGCAAGCCGTTTGCCGCCGACTCGAACTCCGCAATTGAATACGCTCACTTGCACACACCACCTCCGGACTTAGGCACGTTGGTGCGCGGTATCAAGCCGCAGATTTCCCGAATTGTCCAAAAACTGCTGGCGAAAGACAAGCGAGCGCGCTATCAATCTCCCGAGGAATTGAGTCAGGCTCTCAACGGCATTGATTTTGAGTGGGACCATAAACAACGCTGGATGGTCGCGGCGGCGACGGCCACCATTTTCGCTGCGCTCGTAACGTTCATCATCTATAAGATTCTTACGCCTGGTCCTCCGGAACGGCCAGGTCCGCCCAATCTGACAACCGCGATAACCGATAAATTGGGCGATCGCATGCTCTTGATTCATTCCGGTGAGTTCACTTTCGGAGGTGACGAGCCAGGCGCGCCGCGCGAAAAAGAGATCGACCGGCTTGGGGACTTCTATATGGATCAGGCGGAGGTGTCTAACCGAAGCTATCGCAAGTTCTGCGAAAAGACCGGACACTCTCCGCCCAACTCGCGCAGCTTCGATACCAAGCCTGATTACCCCGTGACCAACATCTCTTTCGAAGATGCCGAGTCCTACTGCCGCTGGGCAGGCAAGCGTCTGCCGACCGAAAAAGAATGGGAAAAGGCCGCCCGCGGTTCCGACGGTCGAACCTATCCCTGGGGCGACGAACCTTGGACGAGTGCGCCTACCAGTGTTCAACCCGTGTTGTCGTTCGGGGATCGACTATCGCCGTATGGCGTTTACAACATGGCCGGCAACGTCGCGGAATGGACCACTTCGCGTTACCCGATCGGGGACCAGGAGATTCGCGATATGACGCAGGTCCTGGGCACTCGCAATTTCTCGTCCTACTGGCGGGTGATCAAAGGCGGCTACTTCGGGCCGAACGGTGACGCCCAGCGAGCCTGGAAAACATATCTGCGAAGAGGGTTTCCGGAGGACATCTCCGTATCTCCCGTGATTGGATTCAGGTGTGTAACTGATCCGCCGAAGACCGCCCGACCACGAACCTGATCAATAAGGTGCGGAATACGGTAGTGTCGCAAACGGCTGAGCGGGGCTGGTAAGGTAGGCGGAGTGCGCAAGAACCGGCCACCGGTGTTCCGAGGTGCATCGTATTGCATCGCGATAATCTCAACGCCGCTATTGAGCAAATTGTGCGAATCCTGGGATATCACAGAACGGGATCCGGTACAGGACCTCCGGTCACCAAATGGCTCGCGTGTGGGTGTGTCGCCCTGCTCGCGGATTGTTGCCGCCGGCCTGTTGTTTAAGCCGCTTGTTCCTCGACAGCTTCGCTCTGGTCCGCTTGAGTAACCTGTGGCTGATCCGCTGGCTCGTCGGCCGCGCCCACAGCAGCGGGAAACTGCTGATCGCATTTCTTCAGCGCTTGATTCGTTCTGGCTCGGCAGGCGGCGTTCATTTTCTCCACGCACTTTCCATAGGCCAGTGCGCCGCCGATTCCTGAAACAAGGCCACCAACCGCGCCCCCGATCAGTGTTCCCACGCCGGGAGCGATCATCGAACCAATTCCTGCCCCAATCAACAAACCGGCGCCCCCGGTGGCGGCCGCACCCACCGAGCATGCGGTGTTGACGTGGTCGGCGCAAGCGGCCCCGTCCTCGGTCACCTTGTCTTTGCAATGGACGTTGTCGGGACCTTCCGGATCGAACGGCGCTCGTTGCACCAAATCGTGTCCCGCCGATGACGAACTGAATGGCGCGGCAGCGTTTTCTCTTCGCCGCACGGGAGCGGCTTGGGCGGCTGCTTCGCGAAGCTCACGTTGTTTTTGGCATGCCGGACATTCGCCGCCGGGTTCAGAGATCGACCCTCCGCAGGCGCATTGTCGCTGCACAGGCGCGGCGGCGCTCGCGGGCTGCGGGGCGGAGGCGCTCGTGTCAAGGTGGGCAACCACTACTTTGGCGACCAGGTCAGCCTCTTGTTCGTAGCGGTCGCCGGGAGCTCCAAGCGCCAATTTGCCCTGAATCTCCGCCTTGCCGGAGCCTTGCTGCACGACGTGAGTCAACTCATGGGCTAAGAGCTCTTTCCCCGATGAACTGCTTGGGTTGTAAGCCCCATCGCGAAAGAAAATGTCGCTGCCGGTCGTGAACGCGACAGCCTGCAACGCCGTATTGAGCGAATGAGCGCCGGGTCCGTTATGCAAGCGAACACCGCCGAAGTCCGCGCCGAACGCTCCTTCCATTTGCCGTCGTACACCCGGGTCAAGAGGCTGGCCGGAGCCGCGCGCCTGCGTAATCGCCTGCTCCACGTTCGGGTCCACGACGTCCGAGGTCCCTTCTTCTTTCCTGGCCAAAGCAATCATCCGTTGGACGTACTGATTGCCATACTGGCGTTGGAGCTTCAACATGCCGTCGGCGAAACCACCGCCGGTTGTGGATGGCCGCAGCGAAGCGCTCCGGACTACGTTAGCGTTCGCCACAGTTCGCTGCTGATATTCGAGCATATTGGTGCTCCTCGAGGCGTAACAATTTTATCTCGAAATGGCTTGAACGTAAAGATGGCCACGGAACGGGTAATGTCAGCGGCCGCTTTGCCGCGAATACTCCGTCCTAAAAGCATCGAATGTGCGAGAGCTTCACAGGCGGGGATTAATTCGTCCCCAGTGTGGCAACGGCAGTTTTCTGCGACGGCAAGCTCCAGATAGGCCACATCGTAGGAGGTAAGCCGGTGCGTCACGCTGTTCAGGCGTGAGACCTAGGTTCAATCGGACGTGCCGTTTTAGCGAAGAGTTTTGTCGATCGATTTTCCTTCTGTCTGACCTTTCCCACAAAATTGATTCGGCCGGGTATGACCGGACATACTGGCCACTCCAAAATTCCGCTACCCATGAGACCCGTGAGGGCCTATCAGGGCTATGAACTCGATCCCGCGTTATATGTGATGAGCGTCGAAATTTTCGCTGATCGAGTGATCCTCGGCCAAAATGGCGCTATGTGATAGCATCCCGCTCATGCGATATAGCTGTTTTGTTGCGCTCAGCGCATTTATGTTCTGTGTCACGGCAAAACCGCAGAGTTCGGCAAAAACGTTCGACATGTACATAACCGATGTGGAAGGCGGCCACGCAGTGCTCTACGTGTCCCCGACCGGGGAAACACTGCTCGAAGACACCGGAAATCCG
>JBJMGJ010000369.1:0-4707 GCA_045807965.1 Bryobacteraceae bacterium
GGGTCGAGATCTCGGATGCTTTCCGGATCCGCGGCCGCCTTCAGAAAGTCGTCAGGTTTGACCGTATCCGAATTCTTCAGCACGCCGGCGATGTCGAATATATTGCTCCCTTCGGGGAAAGTGAGTTCCTCATAGAAGACCTCGCCTTTGCGAATCTTGTCGAATACCTGAAGAGGACTCGCTTCTGATCCGAAGCGGTATTCTCCGGCTTGGAGAGTGGCGCGGGGGTGGAGCGCGCGTGCCGCAAGAAAGGCCCAGGGTGAACGCACGACGCCGCGGCTTGCCAGGCGGTTTGCGATCGCGCGCGAGGACATTCCATGCTCCACTTCGACAAACGTCTCCGCCGTGAATCCCCGATATGGCCCCAGGTACCAATATCCGGCGAGCGCGACCGTTAGCAGAAAGACAAAGATCACGAAACCGGCGATGATTTTGAACATCCGCGGCAGTAAGCCGCCGCGATCAGACATTCGCTCCCCCTTCCAAGGTTCCCGCCGAAGCTCGGCGGAAATCGAGATAGCTTTCAAGCAGCAAAACAGCCGCCAGCCGATCGACTGACCTCTTCTTCTGGTCGAGGCTCGCGCCGCCGTCGCGCAGCATCCGCTCGGCCTCCGCCGAGGTGAGCCGTTCGTCCCAGAAAACGACCGGGAGAGAGGTCTGCCGCGCCAGGCGGTCCGCAAACTCCCGCGTGTATTCGCTTTGACGACTCTCGTGTCCGCTCATGTGAAGCGGCTTGCCGATGAGCAGTGTGCCGACGCCAAGGCGTTCGGTCAAATCTTCCAATCTCGACAGATCGTCTCGAATGCGATTCCGCTGCAAGGTCTCCAGCCCTTGGGCCGTGAGACCCAGTTCATCACTGACTGCGAGTCCGATCCGCTTCTTACCAACGTCGAGGGCGAGAACACGGCGGGACTGTGGGGCTTGGTCGGTGTTGTTCAAGGTGGATGATCGGAGATTGGCCGCGCGTGATAAATTGAGGTACCGGGTCAGCTCGCTATCTTGGCTCTTCTCAGCCCAACGCAGACGTACTCCAAGCTTATTGGGCTCCGGTCCTCGCTCGTTGCCACAGCGGCTCTCATCGCGCTTCTTTACTACGGCCAGGACTTCTTCGTTACTCTCATTATCTCCGCCGTCTTCGCCTTCATTCTAGACCCTGCTGTTTTGGTTGCGATGAAGTTGAGACTGCCGCGGCCCGCCGCGACAGCCGTGGTCCTCGGTATTGCGCTGATTGGTTGCTACTTCATTACGGCGGTTGCCTGGAGCCAGGTTTCCAAGCTCAAGGAAGACTTGCCAACTTACGCCTCGCGCGTGAGCGAACTCCTGACCGCCACTAGCGACCGTCTGGACCTATTTCAGAAGCAGACCGTGGAAATGGTCGTCCCGAAAACGTTGCGCGAACAGGATCAGCAGATCGAGCAGAAGCCGCAGCAGGCCATGCAGGCACGCCGGCGGAGAACTAGACAGCCTGAACCAATTGTGCCTCCCCCTCCGCCGGCCATCCAGGAAGTAAGGATCCATACCGACCCTAAACCGTTCATCACAACGATTTATGCTGTGTCGTCCCGATATTTCCACCGGCTGTTTCTTCTCTCGTTCGTTCCCTTTCTGGTGTATTTCATGCTGAGTTGGCGCGACCACGTCAGCAAGAGTGTCATTCGCCTGTTTCCCGGGCAGGATCGCTATGTCGTCGGGAAAAGTTGGTCGGGAATTGGCGATTCGACCCGTGCTTACGTGCTCGGGAACTTCCTGCTTTGGGTGTTGCTGAGCGTTGCGAGCGCGCTCGCCTTTTTGTTTCTTGGCGTACCGTATTGGCCGCTCGTGGGCCTGATTAGCGCCTTCTTCAGCTTGGTGCCGTACGTCGGTCTGCCGCTCGCGTTGTTACCACCGGTATTAGCGTCTGTGGCCATCCCAAATCGGTTCAAGATCATCGTTCTGGTCGCAGCCGTCACTGCCGGACTCCACCTTGTCACGATGAACTTCCTGTATCCGAAGATTATTGGCCGCCGGGTCCGGCTGAATCCTCTCGTCGTCACCATCGCCCTGATGTTTTGGGGATTGCTATGGGGGGGTGTGGGACTGATCCTGGCCGTTCCGATCACGGCTGCCGTGAAGGCTGTCTGCGACAACGTAGAAGGGCTGGAGCCGTACGGGCGGCTCCTGGGCGATTAAGGGACGTATCCTTCCGTTTCGCCGAACGAGAACCGGGTGCCCTTACCAACGTGTTCCGTTCTCACATAAGCAAGCGCGACTACTTCGTTCAGAGCGGGCGAGAAAGCTGCCGATGTGATTTCCCCGGCGTCCTTTTCCCCGACCCGCACTTTCGTGCCGGGCGCAGGCACTTGGCTGGTCCGGATTCGAACCGGCGTAAGCAGCCGGTGAACCTGTCCGCGAGACCGCACGCGTTCCACAATCTCCTGTCCCAGATAACAGCCCTTATTGAAGGAAACGGCGGAAAGGATCTGTGTCTCTTGGACAAGATATCGTTCCGAGATGTCTTCGCCGTAGCGCGCCCTTCCGTTTTCGAGGCGTACAATTTCCACGTCCTCCGGCGTTGCCTGCGGAATGCTCAAGTGTTTGAGCTGCTCCAGGAGTTGAGGTTTCTCGTTAGCCGGAACGAGAATGCGAAGCCCTACTGCTCCCGTCGCTGCCGTGTGGACCACGTATCCGGAACTCCAGGGCTTGATTTCAAAAGGCGATTTCGGAACGTCACGTCCCAATGGAGCGACTGAGTCCAGAGCGTCGGGCCCTTCCACTCCGATGACAGCCCAAATTTCGGTTTCGTCCTCGAGCGTGACATCGTCGGCGATGATGTACTTGTCCAGATGAGACAGCAGCTTTTCTCGCGTTTCAGATTCGGTGTCCAGCCAGAGGCTATCTCCTAAGTTGTAGATGTTCGCATCCCCGATGATGCGGCCTTGCGCAGTAAGAAAGAATGCATAGAGACCGCGCGACGGTTCAAGCCGGTTGATGTCGTTTGTGGTCATCGCATGAAGTAGCCGCGCGCGATCTTCCCCTGTGGCCCTGATCTGGCCCCGACCGGAGAAGTCGATCCACGCAGCGCGCGAACGTAGCTCTTCGTAAGAGTTCATCTTGTTTTTTGATGAGCCAGGGGTTCTATAAGCCGCGCTGCGAGAGCGAACGCAAATAAGCGGAAATGAGAACGATGAGGAACCCGGAAATGACCATGCCTCGCAGTCGGCGATTACTCTTGCCGATGCTAGCCTCTCCGCTGTACGGCGTGGTGCCCCATAGGACCGCTGTGGCGAGAACGTGTAAAACAAGCAGCATTTTAATGCCGAACCACATTTGGTACGTGGACGTGTGCTTGGGTCCGGAATAGGTTGTGAAGTTATACAGCCCCGAAAGCACGATGAGAACGAGCAAACTCCAAAGGGTGGTGCGGAACCGCGACTGGCTGGTGAGCGCCACCGCTTCTACCTGTCCCGAGGGCAGAAAACTCATGACAGGAACGAGTACCTGGCGGGCATAGAAGGCGCCGCCGAGCAAGAGAATCGCTGAGCTGATGTGAACGAAGCGGGAGAGTAGATGCAGAATGAGGTCGGGCGACACTCTCCGAGTATAAGGCGCTAAGAGAGCTGTTATGCCAGGAGCTGGCGGACATAGGGCTCCAACCCAGGAGAGCAGGCGTAAGCGTTCCCGCCATAGATCGTATTTGTGCCATCGAAGCTCCGAAACACGCCGCCGGCTTCCTCTACCAGCAACTTCAAAGGAGCAAGATCCCAGGGCGCGGCGTTCGGTTCGATCCATACGTCCGCTTTGCCTTGGGCCAGAAGCATGGCGTCGACGGCGCCACCCAGGCTGCGGACGGCCCAGAAACGCTGAACCCAGGGCAGAAGACGGCCTGCAAAGGGTTCAACTCCAGCTTTGTTGAAGCCATTGAACGAAAGCACGGCATCCGACGGGCTGGATTTTTCGGTTACGTGCAACTGCTTGTCATTTAGCCAAGCGCCGGAACCCAAACCGGCCGAGAGAAGAAGTCCTTGACCAGGACTGTGTGCCGCTGCGGCAACGATTCGGCCTTCCTGCTCGAGTCCGATCAAAACCGCCCAAAGAGGAATCCCGCGTACGAAGTCTCGTGTTCCGTCGATGGGGTCGATGATCCATTTACGGCCGTTTTGGCTTTCCCGATTGGCGCCCTCCTCGCCGAGTACCCCGTCTTGCGGGAACTCGCGGGCGATTCCGTCAACAATCAACTTCTCGCAAGCGCGGTCTGCCGCGGTAACGGGCGATTCATCAGATTTCGATTCCGCCGTCACACCCTGGCGCTGGAAATCAAGCGCGAGCGCACCTGCCTCCTGCGCCAGTAGTTTGGCGACGCGAATCTCGTTTTCGAAGGGCATCGTTTGATTATGCCCTTCGAAGCGGATCGGAATTTCCTGGTTAGCTAGCCTTTTTCGCGTCAAACTGGCGGTCGGGCATATTCCCCATCGGTCCGCCTTCCATCTTCATGTTGAAGTGAATGACGTCGCCATCCAGCTTGCCTTTGTACGTGGACGTCATCTTATTCCCGTTGAACTCTCGAACCACGGAAAAGCTGAGGTCGTTGCCGCTTATCTTTCCGTCCGTAATCTCGCTGTCTCCGCCGCGACCGCCGTTAACGGTACCGGTCAGCTTGTCGCCGTCCGCCTTCAAATTCATTGTGACGGTTCGGGTGTTTCCACCCTGTCCCTGCATCTCCGCAGTCCA
>JBJMGJ010000370.1:0-8782 GCA_045807965.1 Bryobacteraceae bacterium
CGCTGGGCACCCAATTACAGCAACAGGTAGCCAATCCGTTCTACGGAATCATTACGACGGGCCCGCTTTCGCTGCCCACGGTGCAGCGTGGGCAACTTGAACTGCCATTTCCTGAGTACCAGTCCACGACGGATTTCGGTGGCTATGTGGGCGACAGCAGCTATCACTCGCTACAAGTCAAAGCTGAGAAGCGATTCTCCTCGGGCGGCAACATCCTCGCCGCTTACACCTTCTCCAAGATCCTCACGAACACGGAGACCCTGACCAGTTGGCTTGAAGGAGGCTCAACAGGAACTGGGGCGGCCGGCGTGCAGGACTACACCAACTTGAGAGCTGAGCGAGCGCTCTCGAGCTTTGATTCGCGCCAACGACTGACCATCGGCTACGTCGTAGATCTCCCGTTCGGAAAAGGAAAGAAGTTCCTGCCGGGAGCAACGGGATTTACTGACAAGCTAGTCTCAGGCTGGGGCCTCAACGGCTTGATCACTTTTCAAGACGGCTTTCCACTTGCTCTCGGTGCCACGCCGAACCTGACCGGGTTTAATACAGGCTTACGACCTAACGTGGTGAACGGCTGCAATAAGACCCTCGACGGGCCTGCGCAAGCACGGTTGAGCCGATGGTTCAACACCTCGTGCTTCTCGGTCCCGGGCGCTTTCACCTTCGGTAACGAAAGCCGGACGGATCCGGACCTCCGCGGGCAAGGAATTGCCAACTACGATATCGCCCTATTCAAGAAAACGAACCTGACCGAGCGGGTACACTTGGAGTTCCGCACCGAGGCATTCAACCTCTTCAACCGGGTTAAATTCGGTAACCCAAATCTAACCACCACGACTGCGGCCAATTCGACCTTCGGCGTCGTCTCGACACAGCTAAATACGCCGAGGTTGATCCAGTTAGCGCTTCGTCTGCAGTTCTGAAGTCTTTCCCACCATGAATGCTGCAGCCTGACGTAGAGGTCCGGCTGCAGCAAACGCGTCCCCCGATCATCTCGCGCGAAGAATGAATAAATCCAAAGAGAAACCTGACAAGCCCAGAATGACGAGACGGGAATTAGGAACGATAGTCATTCCCACTGCCCTTGCCGGTACTCTGCTTCATCCCCTCCAGCTCGCTGCGGCTTCCGGACTTCGCCTGGAAAAGGACGGGACGGATCTGCGGTTTGTGAGCGGATCTACAACCGTTGCTCACCTCCCAGCCACCGCTCAGGGTGAGGCGAAGAGCGCTGTCAATCAGGTGAAGGTTCAGACCCACCCCGGGCAGAAGACCTCCCGCGGTTTCCGAAGCGGCCCTTGGGACGTAACGGAGGAGATTCGACGCTTGGAGCAGGGGTTTTACGAATGGAAGCGAACCTGGAAGAACCGTGCGAGCGCAACCGTCGAGGCTGATCTCTGCATGGAGATCGTCTCCGGATATTCCCCGGAATTTACACTGATTCCTGGAATCAGCTATAACGGAAATCCGGAATACGGCCGAAGGGCTGTGAAGGGTCTGGCTGCGGCCGACGGCAAACCGTGGGTCTTTTCTGCGTTTCGCTCCAACATACCCGCGGGTCACTACTCCGAAGGCGGAGGTTGGTCCATTTATGTTTTCACGTCTTTAGAGCACAAGTCATTGTTCGGTGCGTTTTCTCTTGCCGAACAAAATGGAAAGATCGCTCACCGCCTCCTCTGGCCCGAGCGCGATAATCTGCCAGCCTTACGACCCGATCAGGCGCCGATTGAGGAGAAGCTCTCCGTCGGCCCTGGCGAAGAGCACTCAGTTACGGCATACATTGTCCTCGCACCCGCTGTCGAGAAACGGCGTGCTCTTGCGGTCGGAACTGACCATGCATGGCGCCTCAATCGACGCGATGTGAAGGCGTCATTTCCTCCCAAGCGGCTTTGGGAACTCGGCACCCAGTATGCACGCGAATCCTTGTGGTACGACAAAGACGATTTCACCGGGTTCAGCTTTGGATTAGACCGTGTGCAGGACAAATGGATCCAGCGCGCCACGGGACGATTCGAGATCGGCTGGTGCAACCAGAACGCGGCCCTCGGAACGGCTCTCATTCAGGACTATATCTGGAACCGAAACGAAGACTCGTTGCACAAAGGCGAAAGGGCCATGGACTTCTGGGCGAACAACGGACGTCTGCCGTGTGGCCTCTTCTACACCCATTGGGACATGAAGCTGGGCAAGGAGAAGTGGGCGTATCACAATCCCACTTATCTGGGGAGACCAACAAAGCCGGGCGAGTACTTCCTGGACACGGTCAACCTGGGTCACGGCGCCTACCAGTACTTACTAGCGTCTGAGCTAATTGAGAAATGCGGTAAGCAAAAGCCCGTCTGGCGCCAGTTGGGACTGGACACCTGCAACTTCTTTGTCGATCACGTACTGCCTGACGGGACCTTCGGAAAGGCTTACTCGTTGAAGGGCGAGTGTCTGAACCCGGGCTTCACGACAGGAGCGCACATCTTGTGGCCAATGCTGAAGGCATACCGGATGACTCATGATGCTCGCTACCTGGAAACTGCCCGGCGCGCATTCCGTGCTTATCTCGAGCGCGACCTGGATAGATTTATATGTACCAGCGGCGCCGTAGACGCAGACACGATTGATCGCGAGGCTGCCGTTCCACTTCTGTTTGCAGCGTTGGACCTTTATGAGCTAACCGGTTCAAAGGAATATCTCAAGCACGCGGAGCTGGCGTCCTATTACTTGGCGAGCTGGCAATGGCACTACGCGCCACCGATGCATCCGGACAGCCCTATCCTGCAATTGAACTACGAGTGGTTTGCGGGTACCGGCATTACGGTGATGGCTCAGTCGCAAGACCCGTGGGGAACGCTATGGGCATTCGCCTGGCTGCGTCTGGCCAAAGCGACGGGACGTGATATCTGGAGAGACCGCGCGGTGCAGTGCTTCAATCAGGGCACCAGGGGACTGTCAGACGGAAGTCTTCAGTTCAAGGGTGCGACGCGTCCGACCGGAAGCCAGACGGAATCGTACGCGTGCCGGTTGCGTACACAGGATGGAAAACGACTCTACGGCGATTGCGGCAATTGGCTCGTCGCATGGACCAGCGCCCATCGCTTGACTACATTGATACATTGGCCGAACTGGAAGGACTTCGAAGTTTAGGGAAGAGCCGCCGCTCTCCCCTGCCCTCGCTCATTGGTTAGGTGCTCAGCAACATCCGCCGCAGGTCACCTTCCGGGTCGTCCACCATCCGGCAATGGTTGTCGAATACCATCGTTTGACAGCGGTTCGTATCGCTGGGCGTCCAGGTCAACCCGGGCTGGCTCGGATTGCCGGTTTTCGCGAAGTTTACCCAAGCGGTAGCCATCTTGGTCGCTACTGCCTGGGCTTCCGGCGTGTTACCGGTGCCCTGTTCGCAGCGTTTCACATTATCGAAGCAGAAAGCGAGTTCGGCTGTGTGCCAAGCCCCTGCATCCTCCAACATCGGAGACTGCCAGGTGAAGTAGTACTGATAAACCGGTGCGGCCTTCTGCTCATATTTCAGCTTGACCATTCGCTGGACGTTATTTCGCGAGCTGACACCATTCACGCCATAAGAGAGGAGACGGACGCTCTTGTCGGGGTACTTTTTCTTCATCGCGGCGATCAGGGCTGTTGCCTTCTCGTCACCAAAGCCCCGGGAAAGGGTAGAGTGCCACTCCTGCTCCGTAGGACGCGAAGACATCCGATTACCTTCTTCGCTGACATTGCCGATCAACATGGGTATGTTCTTCGAAATGTCCGGGGCAACGTCGTAGAAAGAACGCACTGTGACAATGCGGCCATCCACGGTTGGTGACCAGCCGACCCGCGGCCTGGCGGTCGGTGCGGCTCCTGGTCCAGTTACGCCCCGCGTCGATGGGCTGAGTTTTGCGATGGCAGCATTGCCGGCTTCGTTTAATTTAGCCCATTCGATCTTTTGAAGTGAAGCGAGATCGTTCGGCTGCAGCCCGAGCTCTTTCATGAACTGCCGCGAGAGTTCTTTCGATTGGTCGATGCTCGGGATGTTTCCCCCACCGCCGGACTGCACTGATGCACGGTGGAACAATCCTGCCGCGGAGGGCATACCCATCAGACAAGTGACTTTAGAGCCTCCGCCGGATTGGCCGTAAATCATCACCCTGTCCGGATCGCCGCCGAAATTCGCAATGTTCTCCTGAACCCACTTAAGCGAGGCCACCAGGTCGCTCATTCCGACGTTTGCGGAATCGGCATACGCGGAGCCGCCGATCTCCGACACGTCCAGGAATCCAAGCAGATTCAGGCGGTGGTTCACCGAGACTGATACGGCGTCATGAAGCCGGGCCAACTGCGCGCCTTCGTGCGAGGGCAATTCGTACGAAGAGCCGAATGTAAACCCGCCACCGTGGAAATAGACCATCACCGGGCGCTTGCCACTTAAGGCTGGCGTCCAGACGTTCAGCTTGAGCATGTCTTCGCTCATGTAACCGTCGTCCCAATCTTGGATGAAGGATTGTTCAATCGCCGTGTAATCGTGCAGGCGCTGCGGGCAATTCGCTCCGTAAATGAGCGCGGGATATTCGCCATCCCACTTGGGAGGTTTTGCCGGAAGCCAGCGGTTTTCCCCCGCCGTGTTCTGCCCATATGGGATCCCCTTGAATGTGAGGACACCGCCTTCCACAAATCCGCGTACCTTTCCGTACTGTGTCTTAGCGACGGCGGAACGAGGAGTTGAGCAGCCGCCCGGGGCCTGGTGCGCCGCAGTCTTAATACTGTCGGATGCATGAGCTCGCGACGCTAGCACCGCGCCTACACCTGCCGTCGTGGGCAGGAACCATTGGCGGCGATTCATCCTCACGCGATCCTCGGAATCTGATTTAGCCATTTCCTTCTCTTTCTTCTGAACTTTTACTGCGCGATCCCTACAGCGGGAACCGATAGACGCTGATACTAATGGGTGCAACTGAAATCGCGCCTTGCGTGTTGCCCGCGGGCAGCTCTTTCGCATCGACTTGCTGTGGCTGGCCGACGTGGTTCGCCGCATCCACGCTCTTTCCAGTCATGCGCCACACTTTGGACGGACCGGCCACTCGAGCGCCGGTCACCGTCAGATCGAACTTCTGTTCAGTTTCCGTTGCATTCACGACCGCTACGGTCAGGAATTTATGATCATCGGTGAGTGCAGCCACCATGTCGAGCGGATAGGTCGGGCTTCCGGCGTTTATTTTCGGCTGATCGCCGTAGGGGGGATACTTCGGCGCTGGTTGCGGCGAGTTCCCTGAAATGTCGACCGGCAGAGTTCCAAATTGGTCCCGATACATCTTGTAAAGGAGGCCCGTGGTGTTGAGGATGGCACTGTTGTTGTTATAGTCGAGCGCCGAGAGTCCCATCGTGAGGGCCGCCGCCTTCATGAAGTCCGTGTGACGGAACATTTCGTTCAGCACCATAGCGTAAGCCATAGCCGATTTGAGGCCTGGAGCCGCGCCGGAGTAGGAGTACTCGTCGATCGATAGAAAAATCTTCTTGTCCGCCATCGCCGGAAAACGTTTCTCGTATTCGCGCCATTCCTCAGCTTTCTTCGCGACGCGGTTTGAAGGGTGGCGCACCCACTCGAGTAGCGTCTCTTCTACCGGCACGTATCCGGCCTCGTTCGGGGCATCCGCTGGAAGGGATTTGGCATGCTCGTAATCGAACCGCTTTCCCGCCCGCGAGTACCAATGCTCGGTAAGGCCATCGAAGTTACCCCAGGAATGAGCCAGGAGCCCCCCGGTCCAATCGGCTTCTGAACCGAACTGAGCCTGCGGATCCAGGTGCATTGCGCGAGACTGGCCTTCAACTGTCATTTCGTCGGGCATCGCACCGGAAGCCAGAAGAGTAATTGAAGGATCCGCCTTTCGCATCGCCTTCGCGAATTCGTTGTGTTTCAAAACGTAGTACTTCAGGTCGGTGTGGCCGTGCTGCCACTTGCCATAAGGCTCGTTCCCGATGTCCCAGAATTTGACATGATACGGCTCAGGATGGCCGTTGCGCGCGCGCATGGCACCGAGGCGCGTGTTGGCGGCGCCATTCATGTACTCCACTTCCTCGGCTGCCGAGTGCGCATCTCCGAAACCCGCGTTTACCGTGATGTAAGGATCAACCCCGATCAGCTTGCAGAGGGTCATGAACTCGTCCATCCCCACGTCGTTCGTTTGCATCGCGTGCCAAGCATCGTCCAACATTGGCGGGCGCCTGTCGATGTCGCCGACAGAGTCGTACCAGCTCCAATCAGACAGGAAGTTGCCGCCGGGCAAGCGCCACATGCCCGCCCGAAGCTGTCGCAGTTGGGCCGTGGTATCAGGACGGAAGCCTTGCACGTTATCCGCCGGCATGAGCGAGACGGTGCCAATATGAAGGTTTCCGGTCCCGGTTCCTGTGATTTCCAGAACGCCCTCGTTGCTATCGGCCTTGGCCGTGAAGCTGAAGGGAAACTTCTTGTAGTCGCTCGTGATTCCAGAAATGGGCACCGTCTGCCGCTCGTTTTCACCCGGACCCCAGATCAACGCAACTTTCGCCTGGCTGCCGGAAGTGCCGCGCAGATAAATGCGGCCCGTGTACTGTTTGCCCTTCACCAGTGTGAGGCCTGACTGCCGGATGCCGTGCGGAGCGGATCCTTCGAGTTCGATGCGTGGGCTCTGATCGCCGACAAATGGGCGATCCTTGTCCATCACGACCACCGCGTCTGGACCGACTGGCTGCCACTTACGGACAGGCATCCTTGCCGGTCTGGCTGACGTACTCTCGGGTTGTTCCGCACTCTTCGAAGAGATCGGGAAATAGAACTTCCGGTCGTCAATCATTTCCGACCAGAGACTTCGATAGATGAGCGTACCGATGTGTTCGATGAACCCGCCGTAGAGATACGGGGACACCGGCTCTGCCGTCTTCGCCGCGTCAATCGTCACTGTCAGCCGATCCGGAGCGCTCGGTTGGCTTTGTTGAGCTGCCATCGCAGCAGTAAGGCCAAGCAACATTACCGCGGCCGTCAACAGCCACCCTCTTGCTTTCATTCAGTTTCTCCTCAATTTCGTTTTGGTTCGTGGCTGTCCAGGCGTTTTCTTTACGCCGTAAACGCCTCTTTGCACGGCGCTTCTCACTGCGCCGGTGTTACTGGAACTCGATAAACATTTACACTGATCGGCGCGACCGAGATAGTGCCTTGAACATTATCCATTGGAATCTGCTTAATCTCGACTTGCTGCGGTTGGCCGACGTGGTTGGCTGCATCCACATTGGTTCCCGTTAGCTGCCACGAAATGGGAGGTCCGGACAACCGAAGGCCGCTAACATTCAGAGCGAATTCCTGCGCTGATTCCGTTGCATTCACAACGGCTATGGCCAGGAACTTGTGATCTTCAGTGAGCGCCGCGACCATATCGAGCGGATATGTCGGGCTTCCGGTGCTTGTCTTTGGCTGATCGCCGTAAGGCGGATATTTCGGTGCCGGCTGCGGCGAGTTTCCGGAAAGAGCGACCGGCACAGATCCAAAGTGGTCGCGGTACATCTTGTAGAGAAGCCCCGTTGTATTGAGAGTTGCACCGGTGCTGTTATAGTCGAGGGTCGAGACACTCATGGTCAATGCCGCCATCTTCATGAAGCCGGTGTGCCTGAGCATCTCATTCAACACCATCCCGTAAGCCAGCGCAGATTTCACGTTTGGAGGCGCGCCGGAGTAGGAGTACTCGTCCACCGACAGAAAAATCTTTTTTTCGATCATCGCCGGAAAGCGTTTTTCGTATTCGTGCCATTCGTCGGCCGTCTCATGGACGCGATTAGATGGATGGCGCACCCACTCCAGTAGCGTCTCCTCAACCGGCACATATCCGGCTTCGTTTGGAGCATCGGCCGGAAGGCTCTTCGCGTGCTCATAATCGAAACGCTTTCCGGCCCGGGGGTACCAATGCTCGGTGAGACCCTCGAAATTGCCCCAGGAGTGAGCAAGCAGGCCGCCGGTCCAGTCGGCTTGCGAGCCGAATTGGGCTTGAGGGTCCAGATGTAAACCGCGCGCCTGACCTGTGACGGTCATTTCGTCCAGCATCGCGCCGGAAGCGAGAAGCGTGATCGACGGGTCCATTTTTCGCATCGCCTTCGCAAACTCATTATGTTTGAGAACGTAATATTTCAGATCGGTGTGGCCCAGTTGCCAGACGCCGTAAGGCTCGTTGCCGATGTTCCAGAACTTGACATGGTACGGCTCAGGATGGCCGTTCCTGGCGCGCATAGCGCCGAGGCGCGTATTGACTGAACCATTTATGTACTCGACCTCTTCCGCTGCCGAGTGCGCGTCACCGAAGCCCGCATTGACGGTAATGTAAGGGTCGACGCCGATGAGCTTGCAGAGCGTCATAAATTCGTCCATACCAACATCGTTCGTCTGCATAGCTTTCCAGGCGTAGTCGAACATTGGCGGGCGCTTGTCGATGTCGCCGACAGAGTCGTACCAGCTCCAGTCAGAAAGAAAGTTGCCGCCCGGCAAGCGCCACATTCCGGAATGAAGCTGCCGCAGGAGGGCAATCGTATCGGGGCGAAAGCCTTGCGCGTTATCCGCCGGCATGAGCGAGACGGTGCCAATATGAAGGTTTCCGGTCCCGGTTCCTGTGACTTCCAGAACGCCCTCGTTGCTATCGGCCTTGGCCGTGAAGCTGAAAGGAAACTTCTTGTAATCGCTCGTGATTCCAGAAATGGGCACCGTCTGCCGCTCGTTTTCACCCGGACCCCAGATCAACGCAACTTTCGCCTGGCTGCCGGAAGTGCCGCGCAGATAAATGCGGCC
>JBJMGJ010000371.1:0-7833 GCA_045807965.1 Bryobacteraceae bacterium
AAGAGTATGGTGACCGAAATTGTGGAGTTTGCCTGTGGAGGCGAATTAGAGGAAGATCCTTCCATTCACTATTACGTGCCCGGCATTCCGCTGACTAAGCCTGAGCTCATCGAAGCGATCCGCGAGCGGGGTCTGAAGTCTGTTTCTTCCGTATTTCACGCATTGGCGGCCGGGAAAGAAGATCCGGCCAGCAAACCCGGGCTTGCCTCTTTACTGAGCACGATTTGGGCCGGCGAGTACGTGGCCGAACCGGATGCACGATTTATCAACGAGCGCGTACACGCCAACATCCAGAAAAACGGGATGTTCTCCGTGGTGCCGCAAATGGCAGGCGGCGTCACGAGTCCCGCCGAGTTGCGCCGGATTGCAGATATTGCTGAGAAATATGAGGTGCCGATGGTCAAGTTAACCGGCGGTCAAAGAATCGATCTGCTCGGCGTCAGGAAAGATGATCTTCCGAACATGTGGCGTGATTTGGGGATTCCTTCGGGCCACGCTTATGGAAAGAGCTATCGTACCTGCAAGAGCTGTGTCGGTACTGATTTCTGCCGGTTTGGCGTTGGTGACAGCACATCTCTCGCGATAAAGATTGAGCACACCTTCAAGGGCATTGACACACCGCACAAGGTCAAGATGGCGACCGCCGGCTGCCCTCGAAACTGCTCGGAAGCGATGGTGAAGGACATTGGCGCGGTAGCGGTGGAAGGTGGCAAGTGGGAGATCTACATTGGGGGAGCCGCGGGTGCCCACGTGCGCAAAGGTGACATTCTCTGCGTCGTCGACAGCCACGAAGACGTAATTCGATATTCTGCACGCTTTATGCAGTATTACCGCGAGAACGCCAAATACCTGGAACGCACGTACGGTTTCGTGGAACGCATCGGAATCGATAAGATCAGAGCGATCGTGGTCGACGATAGCTTGGGTATGGCGGCGCGCCTCGATGCAGCAATTCAAGCGTCGATCGATGCCTACCAGGATCCTTGGGAAGCCGCTTACAGTACTCCGCGTCCAACCGAATTCGCCTCTGTTCTCCCGGTGCTGCAATGAATGAGATGAATCGTGAACTCATATTGGGACCGTTGGCTGCGATTCCAGTAGGCGAAGCTAGGACGTTCGCCTTGGGAAACGAGCGTATCGCAGTGTTTCACACGCGTTCGGGTGAACTCTTTGCGACGCAAGCAGACTGTCCACATCGGAACGGTCCTTTGGCGGATGGACTGCTCGGGAACAACACCGTCATTTGCCCTTTGCATGCCTGGAAATTTGATCTTCGAACCGGTGATCTCCAGGGCGGAGACTGCAAACTGAAGACTTATCCTGTCCGCACCGATGCCGAAGGCCTTGTTGTGCTCACGGTCTCAATCAGGGAACCGGCAATCTCGTCCTGAGCGGCCGCCGGTTAAGAACGCGGGAAAAGCCGGGAATCAGGCTGTGTCGGATCGGGCGGTAGTTGTAGCGAACGGTGAGCAGCGAAAGCCTCATCGATCAAAGACGTCAGCAGTTCCGAAAACAGCATAGGATCGGCCGAGGCTTCCCACAAAAAGTAACCGAAGGAACCGGGACAGGGATTGACTTCATTGAGCCACACGTCGCCAGTCTTTCCGTTGCACAAGAAATCGATCCTGGGCGCGCCTGTGCCGTAGACTGACGCGAAACAAATAGTCGCCCACTCGCGAATCTTGCTTTCGAGATCGGAAGGCAGCTCGGGGTTGAGCTCCCGCGTGAGCGACAACATGCCCTGGCTGATGGTGCCGGGTTGCTTGCTCCCGGACTTCGAACCGCTACCACCAGCGAGATACTTGGCCTTGAAATCGAGTAATTCCCGATCCGACTTGGGGCGTTCGATGGCAGAGGTCTGGATCCCGCTTTTCCCGTTTCGAACCGATACGTTGTATTCGACAAGGTTCTCTACAAAGGGCTCGACAATCGCATGTGTGTCGAGCCGGAAGATAACCGAAAGAGCACCACGGACCTCTTCGACGGTTGACGCACGTGCGACGCCGATGCTTGAGCCGAGATGGAGCGGCTTGACAATGACGGGGAACGTCGCATCTTGGGTCTGCGCTTCCACCTCTGCGGTGGAAGGTAGAAGTCCAGTGGCAGGCCGCGAGAGGATTGTCGAAGGGAGAAGCGCAATACCAGTGCCGGCAAGCACGCGCTTCGTTGCCGACTTGTCCATGCAGACGCTCGAGGCCAGCGTTCTCATTCCCGTGTAGGGCACGTTCGCAAGCTCAAAGAGGCTTTGAACCCGGCCGTCTTCGCCGAAGAGACCATGAAACGCGAGCAGAGCTACGTCAAACTCGATTACCTTCGGTTTAGAGAACAGGCCGCCAGACTTCACAGGGAGCAATCGACCGCGCCCCTCGACAGTCGGCCAGAGGTCAAGCGTCACTCCTTCAAGCGTTTTAAGTGTGTTTTCGCGCGGTATATAGGAATTTCGGCTTCGAAGAGCGTCGCCGAGAAACCACTTACCATCAGGCGCAACGTAGACTGGAAAAGAGTCAAAACGATCTCCGTCCAGAGCTTCTAAAGCCTGAAGACCGGTGATGACGCTGATGTCGTGTTCGGGGGAACGACCGCCAAAAAAGACAGCCACTCGCGTTTTCATAGTGGGTGACGTGAATCGATCGAAACTTCACAACAAGCAGGACCTGCGAGAAATCGTCGAATTTTTCACTCTAGCAAAGCATTGAATGCACTCTGAATCCACCATTCGGCAACCGGAACGGTTTGCCGTGATCGAAACCAACAGTTCCAGGGCGGGAAATCTGCGCCTTGTCTTTGGACATGGCTGGGGTCAGTCTTCAGCCGCGTTTTTGCCGATAGCAGAAACTCTGAAGCCATTTGCTCCCTCTTATCTGATTGACTTTCCCGGGTTCGGAAAATCGCCGGTTCCACCTCAAACGTGGGGGACCGCCGAGTATGCAGACGCGGTGGCGGACTGGCTCACAAGTCTGGCGCCGGAGCGCTTCCTCTGGATCGGTCACAGCTTTGGCGGAAGGATTGGGCTCCAGTTGGCTTCGCGGCGGCCTGAGTTGCTGAAGGGTATGATCCTGATCGCTTCCGCGGGATTGCCGCGCGCACGAACACTCCTTGAGCAAGCTCGCATTAGCATCAGACGGGCATTTTTCAAAACAGCGAAACATCTACTGAAGGAAGGACCACAGCTCGAGCGCCTTCGGAGTCGCATGGGAAGCGCCGATTACCGTGCAGCGGGTCCACTCCGGCCCATTCTCAGTCGGGTGGTGAGTGAAAATCTGAGTGACGCCGCAGCCGCGGTGAGTTGTCCTACGCTTCTTTTGTACGGATCTGAGGATACCGACACTCCGCCGGAAATTGGCGAACGCCTCCACAAACTGATCCCGGGCTCGGAGTTGAGCGTCCTCCAAGGTCTTGGGCATATTGATATCCTGACGCGCGGACAACACCAGCTCGCCCTGCGCATTCGCAAGTTTATCGAGGCCCATGCCTGATGAAGTATCTGCTCTTGACTGCATATTTGGCCTTCGCCTGGCGGCGGCTGTCTACTTATCTCCACATTTTTCAACAGGAAGAATACCAACCAGTTCGGTTCATTCGCTGGCTGTTCGTGACCCGCTCACTCGACCTGCGAGTTTCGGTTGTGATTCTGGTCGTGGGTGCTCTTCAATTTGCTATCAGACTGGATCCTAATGTCGGAGCGCTGTTCATTACGGCGGCATTGCTGGGGATCGCGCTATACGAGAAGAAATTGCGCGCCGCATCAAAGAAGAAGCTGGTGATGACACCTCGTGCGACACGGATTTACTGGGTGGCGTTCTCCGTGGTTGCTTTGATCGGAGTGTTATATGCGTTTACGGAAGTCCCGCTTCTTCTCTGGCTCGTCCCGGTACACGCGGTTCCATTCGCGCTACCCATCGCCACTTTGATCCTTGCGCCACAAGAGAGGTCCGTACAAAAGAAGTTCTGGAACGAAGCTCATGGCAAGTTGAAGAGCATTAACCCTACAGTTATTGGCATCACCGGTTCCTATGGCAAGACCTCAACGAAGCATCTTCTTGGGCACATTCTCGAATTGCAAGCGCCCACGCTGATTACGCCGGGAAGCGTGAACACGCCGATGGGCGTATCGCGCGTGATTCGCGAACAATTGGGGGCTCACCATCGGTTCTTTGTGTGCGAAATGGGTGCTTACGGCCCCGGATCCATTGCGAGACTGTGCCGCCTGGCGCCGCCTGATGTTGCCGTCATCACTGCAATCGGGATGGCGCACTATGAGCGCTTTAAGACGCTCGACACGGTTGCGACTGCCAAATTCGAATTGGCTCATGCAGCGGCCCAACGACACGGCGAGACCATTCTGTCTGACTCCGTGCTTGAATTTGAAACAGCACGGGCGTTCAAAGCGCAGCACCCGGAGAAAACGGTCGCTGTCGGCTTCAACTCGCAATCGGAGTTCCGAATCGTCAATGCGGGCCAAACCAGAGACGGAATCATGGCGCAGCTTATGTGGAAGGATCAGCTCCACACATTGCGCGCACCAATCTTCGGCGAACACCACATCGGAAACATGGCGGTTGCATTTGCGACCGCATGCTGCGTTGGTATTGTGCCTCAAGACGCGATCCTCGCGTTGCACTCAGCCCCTCAGATAAGCCATCGACTGGAAGTGAAGGAAGGGCCGAACGGCTCGCGGCTGATCGACGATGCCTATAACTCGAACCCGGTTGGGTTTGCATCGGCCTTAAAGCTACTGAACGATTTGAGAGTCGAGGGCGGGCGGCGCATTCTGGTGACGCCTGGCATGGTGGAACTTGGTACAGCACACGAAGAAGAGCACGAAAAGATCGGACTGCTCGCCAAATCAACTGTAGACATCCTGCTCGCGGTCGTGCCGGCCCGCATTGCGTCACTTGTCGCCGGTTTTCAGTTGGATCACCCGGCAGCCGTGGTTGTCCCCTGCCCTAATTTCGCTGCGGCACAGGCCTGGATGAATGCCAACCTCGGACCAGCTGATATTGTGCTGCTCGAGAACGATCTCCCTGACCTTTACGAGAAACAACTGTCACTCTGAACCGTGCTGCGCATCAATCGGCGTTCGCGCCAAGCGTGAATCTCGAATGAATTGGCTTGAGCGCGGAAATCCACCTTATTACCTCTGAATTTGGCGAAATAGCGCTAGTATTCCTCGTTCTATTCCTCAAGGGTTTAGTACAGGACGGACGAGACACGCAGTGTTTCAAATGCCAAGATGCAACAAGCAGGCCGGGAGCAGTTCCGGCCGATACCTCGGAGGAGAGATTAGCAACACTATGAAGTTAAAAGGTTCTCTGTTCGCCGGCCTTCTGGCGACAGCATTATTCTTTAATGCCGGTTCGGCACGCGCGGCAGCCGTGACCGGACAGGCGAACATCGCTGGCAACGTCAACGTTAGTGTGTCCAGCATCAATTTCAACCCCGCGTTCACCAACACGCCTGGCGCACTCGAGACCGGCTCTTTCGCCGGACTGACGGGCGGTACGATCATGTCTTTGACCGGTGGACCGGCAACCGGAACGGTTAATGTTCCGAGTTTCATTTCTTTTAACCTGGGTGTTGCGACCCCAGTCACGTTTGATCTGAATTACATCGCGCCCGGCGTGGGAACCCTGGCAGCTTGCTCCAGCAGCACGCCAGGTGCGCTTTGCACCCCGAACGGTTCGCCATTCACACTTCTGCAACTGACGAGCAGCACCGTAGTCGCTTCTCTGCAGCTCAATGGCGTCGCCTACACCGGTAGCTCTTCAACCGGTACGTCCGCCACCACTGGTGTGTTCTCGACCCAGACTGTCATCGGTGGGACCTTGCCTTCCATTATCCAGAGTCTGGCCAATGGTCAGTCGATCAACGGGATCACCTACTCTGCCTCTTTCGTCGCCTCCCCGGTTCCGGAACCAGCCTCCATGCTGTTGATGGGACTTGGCCTGGCCGGCGCTGGCTTGATCGCTCGCCGCAAAGCAAAGGCGTAAACTCGGGCGGCTTGCCGCTTCGAACTAACCTTGGGACCCATGCGCATCGTGCGCATGGGTCTTTTTTTGTTGCAGTCCATAGAGATTAGACCAGCCATCGCCCGAATGACAAGTACCGGGAATTCACGTTTTCCGATCTCGTTCTGTTTAGGGGCGTTCGAGAGCTACCCGTAGAGCGTCAGTGTGTGTCAACACTGTGTCACCAAGGAACTCGAGGGTGTATAAAGCCTGATCAGCCGCGTCCTGGTGGCCGGCACCACAGGCATCACGAACGAGTATTGGAACAAATCCGAGGTCGGCGCCATGGCGACAGGTGATGTCGATGCCAATCTCGGTGGCCACTCCGATGATGAGGAAGGAGCGAATGCCGCAGTCTCGCAGTACGATGGCCAGCGGAGTTCCTTCGAACGCCGACATGGTGATCTTGTCGAACACCGCCTCACCGGGCAAGGGCTCCAGTTCAGGCACGATCTGGAATCCGGAACTGTCGCGCAGAAACCAGGGCTGGATCTCCCCGGGGTCCTCCTGTCTCTGCCATAACATCGCCTGCCGAAATTGAAACGCGCCCATTAACTGTTTGGGTAGAGAGAGGTGGCGGGAATAAATCACACGCATGCCGGCTGCACGCGCAATTTCCAGTACTTGCTTTACTCGGTCCGTAATTTCAGCACCATGTTTGATCTGTCCAATGATGCCTACCTGCATGTCGTAGACAATCAACGCACAACCGTTCGGGTGTGTCAGTTCGCGAAGGCTGTCCGGGATCTCTATTCCATATATAGATTTCATTTGATTTGCCGTTGTGCTGAGTCTCGCTTTGCACCCAGAGGGGATGAGCGGGCCAGCAATGTCAAATGATAGCTGCGCATCAATTCCACAGAATACTTAAGTTCTTAGCTCCGCCGGATCATCCTGTCGCCCTCGAACCGGGCATGTTCGTCGTCTTGCCGTACGTCATGCTCCGTTAGCTCGCTGTGATTTTGTGCTGGGGAAGTTGCCTCGGGTTCTTTATGCTTCAGTTGTGAGGTCTCCGCCTGCAGCCGACGAATAATGATCAGCGGACGATTCTCATTTGAGGAGATACGCGCAGCTCCGTCGAGATCGCCTCCGGTCGATTCTCTGCCATCTCATCTTGGCCCTCTGCACCTTGCGGTTATAGATGGGACATGGTCTGCGAACAGCTGAAGTTCACGCCTGAAACATTCAAGGATATTACTGGCGTTCGCTACGACATCACCGAATTTGGGATGAACATTTGATTCTCTTTTAACTGATCAATCAGGGCCCGGGATACGCAGTTACGATACGAAAGCCCCAAGGAGTCTTCGGATCAGGACGCAAAACTACTGTAACGCCAGAAACGTTAATTGGAGCTTGAGCCCCACGCGCCAGCCACCGTCCTGTGATCTCGCCATATTGACCCTTGAGTACAATCTGCGCTTCACCGGAAACACGAGCGGCCTCAATCCTGGCTTGGTTAGCTTCGATAACGCTGGATATCGCGGCGTGTGCAGTTTCGATCTCTGTAAATGTAGACGTCTCTCTGAGGTTTAGATTTTGGTTCAGCCTGTTGAAAAGATCCCCATCATCCAATCCCATATGCTCCTCCAACGAGTGGCCGCCCGCGAGTTCGTGCCGTAGGAGGCCACCAGCGATGAGGCGCCGTGAAATGCCTTGTGACTGATTGTTTGGTCCGACTTCGCGATCGGATACGGGCGTCGGCTTATCGGCAGAGATCGGATCGGGGGTCGGAGCCGGGAGTTCTGATTCTACCGGCTCCTCAATGTCGGAAGGATCCTTGGACGCGGATGACTCTCCATATCCGCCCCCGGCCGCGAAGACT
>JBJMGJ010000372.1:0-6730 GCA_045807965.1 Bryobacteraceae bacterium
ACCCTTCGGATGCGACTGCTCGTTGGAGCGCTGTCGCTGCGCTACGGTGCCCGCCACCAGCATCAAAGTAAACGAAATCAAGCTTGGGCTGATGAGGGACCTGCGGGAATGGCTCGGACAAATCTCTATCCTACTCAGGATTTTCGCCTTTCACCACGACTGATGCGTAAGTTCACACCGGATTAGTCTGCCTGTCATCTCGGTGTAATTCCAGCTACCTTACATGGAGGCTGGGAGCAAAGAGATGCAAAATCCCGTAGACTCAGGAGTGGAGGGCTACTCGAAGTGACGGCTCACCAAACCATGCTGCACTTTATCGCCTCCCGCGATCACAGGTTGATGCGGAAGGTAAATCAGTGGCGAGCGCCCAAGTGGATTCGACTTTGGGCAATCCTGGCCACCCGGGCGGGTGACGGTTGGCTCTGGTACGTGAGCGGTTTAATGGTGTTGCTGTTCGGAGGGAGCGGTCGGTTCGCGGCCGTCGCTTCCGCCGGTTCCGCGGCCTTCGTTGGGTTCTGTAGTTTTGTCTCCATCAAGAAGATATCGGGACGAAAGCGGCCATGCGCCATTGAACCTCATTGTTGGGCACGATTGCTTCCTCCCGACCAGTTCTCCTTCCCATCAGGGCACACGATCACAGCTTTTGCCGTGTCTGTTTCTCTGAGCGCGTTCTACCCAAACCTGACCGCTCCACTCTTGTTTTGCGCTGTGAGCGTTGCTGTTTCGCGAATTCTACTCGGCATGCACTTCCTCAGTGATGTGATGGTGGGTGCCATTCTTGGAACTGGACTTGCGTTGACAAGCCACTCCCTCTTCGCTTAGCTTCGAGTCTGTTAGCGCGGATACCGTTCCCTTTCAGCCGGCTTCGCTTCGGCCCGGCTATAGTGGAAATGGCTTGGGCCATTCTCGTACTGCGTCAAATGCATAGCCGGAAGCCTTTCGAAGGCTAGGGAAACGCATGTTGCGGCGTATCTTCCTCGAACTGTCCCACAATCGCCCGTTACGCCACTGGATGGAGCGATCGCCTCTATCGCAACGGCTCACGTCTCGCTTCATTGCCGGGGAGACGCTGCAGGACGGGATCCGGGCATTAAAGGACCTTTGGGCTGACAAGATCAACGGAACGCTGGATTTTCTGGGTGAGAACGTACAGTCATTGAGCGAGGGCGTTCGTTCGCGTGATTGCTATCTGGCGGCCCTGGATGAAATCGAGCGGGCGGCGCTTCCCGCGACAGTTTCGATCAAATTAACCCAGTTCGGACTCGACTTCTCCGAAGGCGGATGCCGGGAAAACGTGATGGCTCTTGTTGCGCGAGCATCCGAAATGAAAAGCCGTGTCGAGGTGGATATGGAATCGAGCGAATACACCGATCGCACGCTCCGAATCGTCTACGACGTGCAGGATCGCTTCCGAGGGAGCATTCGAGCCGTCATCCAGGCTTATCTCTACCGGAGCGAAGAGGACATTGCACGGCTCTCGGAAGCTCGTATACCGATCCGGCTGTGTAAAGGCGCTTATCGCGAAGGTCCGGAGGTCGCGTTCCCTAAGAAAAGCGAAGTCGACGAAAATTATCTTACGTTAATGAGGCTGTTGCTGGACGGAGGAACCTATCCCGCCATTGCCAGCCATGACGAGACTGTGATTCGCGAGGCGCTGAGGTATAGCGCGGAACAAAAACTGGCCTCGGACCGTTTTGAGTTCCAGATGCTCTACGGAATCCGAAGAGATCTTCAGCGACAAATCATCCAAAAGGGATACCGGCTTCGGCTTTATGTGCCCTACGGGGGCGCCTGGTATCCCTATTTTATGCGGCGATTGGCGGAACGTCCCGCCAACGTGCTGTTTCTGGCTAAGAACTTGCTGCGCAGCTAGTAGCGCTCTCGGGCGGAACTTGGCTGGAGGCAAAGGAGTCTAATTAGCGTTGAAGTACTGGCTTTACTTACTAGCGAAGGTAATTCTAGTAGTTGCTGTGGCGGCTGGTCTGCAATGGGGATTGCTGCGCTGCTACACAATGGGTAGTGTTCACCCCACAGCTCCACTCTTTCTCCAAGACATGGTGTTCACTTTCGGGACGCTTGGAGTCTGGTTGGTGGGTGCGGGCTTACTTTCTTTAGCGCTTTGGGACCAGCGGCGCCGGTGTCGGACTTGTCTTAGATGCCTCATTATGCCTCTTAAAACCGGTTCCTGGGGACACATCGTCCTGCTGGGTCGGCCTACCACGGAGATGATCTGCCCGTTCGGGCACGGCACGCTCTATATCGAAGAACTTCAGCTGGTTGGACACCAGTACCGCGATTGGCAGGCTCACGACGGGGATATCTGGAAGGAGCTAGAATCATATCATCAAGCCGGGAGTAACCGAGGTTAGCGTCGGGCGTCCAATGGTTTGCGCAGTTTTACTCTAGGCCAGACATTTGCCCGTTCGCATTAAACTTCCCGTCAGAAAGGGTCGCGGCCCTGTTGTCTCAAACCCGCGCCTCAAGACGGTCCTCAAGTACTCGCTCATCGGGAGCGCGGCGGCTTTTCTCATCGGCATGGTCGTGGTCGGGTATTTCTACTCGAAGTACGCCCGACTGGCCGACGAAACTCTGCTACACGGCCCGTTTCCGAACTCCTCCTTACTCTATGCGGCTCCCCAGTCCGTGGGCGTTGGCGATGCGGGCACGCCTTTGCAATTCGCGGCTCGTTTGCGGGAGAGCGGCTACGCGGAGGATGTTCGAAGCAGCCCGATCGGCTGGTATCACGTCCGACCAAATGCTATCGAAATCTTTCCGGGAGACCAGTCGTTTTCGGGTCTGGAACCCGGTGTAATCAAATTCTCCAATGGCCAGATTTCGTCGGTCATTTCGCTGAGCGACAACACTCCTCGCACGCAGTACACTCTCGAGCCGCGGCTTTTGAGCAGCCTGTTCGATAAGAACCGGGAAAAACGCCGCCTGGTGAAATACGACGATATTCCGCCGGTGCTGGTCCATGCCGTGATCTCCATCGAGGATAAGCGCTTCTTCCAACACTCGGGATTCGATCCGATTCGAATCGTGAAAGCCGTCCTGGTGGACTTGAAGGAAAGACGCAACGCTCAGGGCGCGTCCACTCTGACCCAGCAGCTCGCCCGCAATATCTGGCTCGATGCGCGGAAAACCTATAGCCGGAAGTTCGATGAATTGTTAATTACGTTTCACCTCGAGCGCAAACTGACGAAGCAGAAGATCTTCGAATACTACGCGAATGAAGTCGATCTCGGCCGGAGAGGATCGTTCGCCATCCGCGGGTTTGGCGAAGCCTCCCAGGCCTATTTTGGGAAGGACATCCGAAGCCTGACTCTATCGGAAGCAGCCACGCTGGCGGGCATCATCCAAAAGCCGAGCGTGCGCAATCCCGTGCGCTATCCAGAACGGGCTCAGGCCCGCCGCAACGTCGTTCTCAAGCAAATGCTGGAGAACAAATATATCTCGGACGCGCAGTATGCCGAGGGTACCAAGGAGCCTGTCGTTGTGGCTCGACAAGGCATTGAGTCGGCCGATGCGCCATATTTCGTCGATCTGGTCAATGAGCGTCTTGGGTCGGAGTTTCAGGACCGGGACTTCCAGGAATCCGGATCTCGCATCTACACGACGCTGGACCCCGATCTGCAGCGCGACGCGGCGGAAGCAGTGGCGTTAGGCGTTCGGGAGATCAATACCATCATCGCCAAACGGACCAAAGCCGGTTCGCCGCTCGAAGACCCGCAAATTGCGATCGTCTGCCTTGATCCGCACACCGGAGAAGTAAAGGCCCTGATTGGCGGCAAGAACTACGGGATGAGCCAGCTGAACCACGCAGTCGCCAAGCGGCCCTCGGGCAGTGTCTTCAAGCCGTTTGTGTACGCGACAGCCTTGAACACCGGCTTGACGAGCCAGTCAGACGTTATGACGGCGTCTACGGTGGTGAAGGACGAAGCTCGAACCTTCCTGTTCCTTGGAAAGCCTTACGAGCCGGCCGAATTCCATAAGGATCAGTGGTACGGAGATGTGACGCTGAGAAGAGCGCTCGCAAAATCGCTGAATGTACCCGCGGTTGAAGTTGCGGAAGCCGTTGGATACGGCAATGTCGCCAGCCTGGCGCATAAGGCGGGATTGGAAGATGTACGGCCGACGCCGGCGATGGCGCTCGGAGCCTACGATGCAACGCCACTCGACATGGCGACAGCGTACACGAGCTTCGCCAACGACGGAGTCCTCGTGAAGCCGCGGTTTATCTCGGAAATCGTGGACCGCACCGGGGCGGACAAGTGGTCGTCCAAACCCGAAGCTGAGCGAATTCTCGACCCCCGGGTAAACTTCCTCATGGTGGACATGATGCAGGAAGTGTTGCGCACCGGAACGGGCGCCGGAGTGCGTTCGCGAGGGTTCACTTTGACGGCAGCGGGCAAAACGGGTACCTCGCACGATGCCTGGTTTGCCGGCTTCACCACGAAACTGCTCTGTGTGGTCTGGGTGGGCCTGGATGATTATCAGGATCTGAAGATTGAGGGCGCCAAAGCCGCTCTCCCCATCTGGACAGAATTCATGAAGCGGGCGCACAAACATCGTGCTTACCGCGATGTCGGGAAGTTTGAAGTTCCGGACGGCGTGGTAAGTGCGGAAGTGGATCCCGACACGGGCCAACTCGCGACCAGCGCGTGCCCGAAACCTCAAAACGAGTACTACCTTGTGGGCACTCAGCCGACTGCGTTCTGTGCACTGCACATGGGCGGTTCTACCCAGATCGCCAGTTGGGAGACCACATCCCCCACTCAGAAAACACTTCCGAATCTGAACGTGCCGGCGGCTGCGGTCATGAGCCCGCCCGGCCCTGTAGCGGCGATTCCGCCGATTCCCGGCACGCCGGGTTCAGAGGCAATCAACCCCGACTTGAACGCTCAAAATCAACCGGCCGAAAAGCCCAAAGAGAAGAAGGGGTTGTTCGACAAGTTCAAGGGTATCTTTAAATAGATCTGTTAGCGCCGCACTCGATTTAAAAGGTATATAGTAGATCAGCAAGGGGGATCGTACAATGATCTCTTTTCCATGTGGTTCAACCAAGCCTCAACTGATCGTCTTAGCCTTCGCCGCTAGCGTTTCGCTATGGGCGCAGACGCCCCTGAAACCCCACTCTTTCGTTGCCGGAAACGTGCCTCCGTCGCCTGCCCCGGCCGTGAAGCCTCCCGTTCAACTTTCGTTTGAAATGCGTGGAGACATTCTCATGGCCCGCAAGATGTACCGCGAGGCGATTGACGTGTATCGCCAGGGGCCATCTAATTCACCCGTAGTAGTGAACAAGATCGGCATTGCCTTTCATCAGCTTCAGCTTCTTGATCTGGCAAAGAAGAACTATGAACAGGCCATTAAGCTCGATAAAAGATACGGTGAGGCGATCAATAATCTGGGGACCGTCTACTACTCAGAGAAGAGCTATCGACGTGCGATCGGCTATTACAAGAAAGCCATTCGTATCTCGCCGTCAACAGCCTCCATCTATGCCAACCTCGGTGCCGCGTACTTCGGGCGCAAAGATTACAAGCATGCCGCGGAGTATTATGAGAAGGCGCTGCAGTTAGATCCGGATGTTTTCGAACATCACAGTAGTTTCGGAACACTGATGCAGCAGCGCACGGTAGAGGAACGTGCAACGTATCATCTCTACCTGGCAAAAATGTACGCCAAAAACGGGGCCAACGAGCGAGCCCTGATCTATCTGCGGAAAGCTTTGGAAGAGGGTGTTAAAGATCGCGAGAAGATCCCGAACATGCCGGAGTTTGCAGCGCTTCGTAAGGATCCGGCCTTTTCGCAGCTCATGGCTGAGAACCCTCGTCCGCTTTAGTTCCGTCGCGTTCGTCGCAGTTTGTTGTCTCGCCACAGTCGGTTGTACACGGCAGGCCCAAAAACCAGACAGGCCCCAGCGCATCGCGATTTTACCGGCCGATGTTCTTGTCGATGACGACTCTCTCAAGTGGGCCGCCATGGCAAGCACCTTTGTGCTTCAGCAGGACCTCGCTACTTCCCGTTCCATTCTGCCTTCCTTTGCGGTGAGTCAATCCGGCGCTTACGGCCAAGGGGCGTCCGAAGTGCTTCGGTCAGCGGTTCAGAGACGTGGCGGACGACTGCGGGTTACAGCCGTTGTTACGGATCTCGCGTCTCAGAAAAACCGGCTGACGCTCGAGAGCGAAGGGCCGGTGACGGAAGGCCTGATTGCCCGCCTCGACGCGTTCTCCAAGCGCCTGGACCGCGAACACGCTACTGCGTTTTCGACCAGAAACGACACCGCGCTTCAAGCATTCGCCGCGGCTGCTTCGGCCTCGAACCGGGAGGAGCAGGTGAAGCTGCTTGAGCAAGCGGTCGCGATCGATCCGGCGTTCGGCTTAGCACAGGTTGCGCTGCTAGAGAGCGTGCCGTCGCGAGCGTTACCCGACCCGCGTGCTGTCGATCGCTTCGCGCCTCTTGATCGGGCGCGTTACACCGCCTTAGTTGCGCGCATCCATCATGAGCCGATCGGTGCCCTGGCTGCGGACAATGCGGCCGTATTGAGCTTGGCTCCCAATAACGTCGAGGCGCTGGCCCAACTCGGGTGGCTTTCGTTTCTGCAGAGCAAGCCTGCGGAAGGAGAAAGCTTGCTTCGCAAGGCCATCGGTCTGACATCGCAAAGCTTGCCCCTGCAAATCCAGTTGGCGCAAGGTCTGGTTGCGTCGCGCCGGTTTAGCCAGGCCACTCA
>JBJMGJ010000373.1:0-15327 GCA_045807965.1 Bryobacteraceae bacterium
CTCGGGCCAGGTCAATCATCTGCTTTGCCGTATCGAGATTTGTGGCCATGGGCTTCTGGACCTGGATGGGGCGCTTGATCTCCGCGCAGACGCGGACCGGCTCCAGGTGAGAATCGGGAAACGTACAGACGTCGATGAAGTCCAGCCCCTGATACCGACAAAGCTCCCGAACATCGGGAACGAATGTCGCACCCCATTGCTCGGCAAATTGCTTGCCACGTTCCGCGGTTCGGTTCGAGCAGGCAACCAGCTCAAATCCGATGTTCTTATAAGCCTGCGCATGCTTGTTAGCGATGGCGCCGGTTCCAATCAGTCCCACTCGCATGGTTACAGCCCGGTTTCCAGTCCGCAGATGTTGACGTCCAAACCTGCTTCTCTGAAAAACGAGGCCTTTACAGCAAGAGCGCGTTTCGCGGATTCCGCGTCGTCAGCATACGCCACTTGAATGTGATTGGCTTTGTGCCGCGCCATCATCTGATCGCGCGTGACCCCATAAAGCACAGCATGCATGATGGGCCACTGCGGCGTTGTCATCTGCCAGCGCCGTTCTGTTTCCTCCCGCGGCAATTCGACTACCCGAGCTCGCCCCACATCCGCCTTCAGAACACCCGCATCGACGAACACGCGGCTCCAGACGATTTCTCCGGGCTTCGCAATGCCTTTCAGCGACCCACCCCCGAGCCGGAAATACATGGGTGGCTGACGCTCGCTCGTTGATCCCTTATACCCATCGGTATGGTGAGCGGGAGGCGCGGCGCCCGAAATTTCAAAGACCCATACAAAGTCGTCGCCATACTTTTCGCCGTATCGTACGTCGTGAAGCGTTGTCTCGGGCGAAAGCTGAAGCGCACTCCACACCCGTTTGGTCACAAGAGCATCCAATCCCGCACATTCGTCCACCTCATTGAAGTGAGGCAATGGTTGTCCCTCGTAAAGCGTACGGCCGTCTGTTGACTGAACGGGTGGACGGTCGGAGTTGTTCAAGAGCCCCTCAACCAGGTCCGAAGCCGGAGCAAGATCCTTCAGTCCCTGCTGATACTGAACGCCGATCGCATCGCACCCGAACTCGTCGGCGATCCGCAAGACCGCGATGTACATCTTGCATTGTTCGAGGATCTGAGCATCGGTGAGATCCGTTTCCGGATTCGGACCAGTCTTAAATTGCAAGCCTTTCGCGTCGAGCCAGGAGCGCACGGACTGAGCTTCTCCGTCGGGAACCACTCGCATGGCCGCAAACAAAGCGGACTGACTCAATCGCTCCTTGAAAACCCCCGTCTGGTTCAGAAGGTGGTCGGGGACGATCGCGTTGAACATACCCATGCAGCCTTCGTCGAAGACTCCCAGAATCGCTTTCTCGCGTTTGAGTTGCTGGGCCAGGGAGCGCCCGAGTGCTTCACTTTCACGCGGCAACCGTAATCCGCTCAGCGGTCGCACATGCGAGGTGTCATGCTGTACCCGTTCTCCCTTCAGCCACTTTGACAGCCGTGACAGAAAATACTCGTCGGTAAAGTCTTCCGACCAGAGAGTTGTATACGGAATACCTGCCTTTGTGAGCGAGCCATTCAAGTTCAGCATTCCCACGAGGCCGGGCCATTGGCCACTCCAGTTGGCAACCGTGAGGATCGGACCTCTATGAGTGGTTAACCCGGGCAGCACATGATGGCTGTACTGCCAGACAGCTTCGACCACGATCAGCGGAGAATTCTCGTCGATCTGGCGAAAGATCTCCATCCCGCGCTTCTGAGAATCGATAAAGCCGTGCTTCTTCGCGGGATCGTAAGGATGTGCGCGGTTTACGGTGTACCCGAACTGATTAATGGCACGCGTGAGCGCCTCTTCCGCCGCCAGCTGGGCGGGCCAACAAACCTGGTTGGCAGAGAGACGCAGATCACCACTCGCGACGAGCGCAATGCTTCCTGGCATGCTTTTCATTCTTGCAAAGCACGCGCCCTCGGCCCGGGGCGATGTGACCTAATAATTCCAGCCGAGTGAAACCTGATAGCTGCGAGGCGTTACCCAATGGGTGCCGCTGAAAGTAGATAAAAAGTTGTAGAGAGTGGCTTCGTTCGTGATGTTGATTGCCGTGAACCTGATGTTCGTTTTTACTTTGTCACGGCGGAACACGTTGTCAACTCCCACCCCAATGTCGAACAGATTTCTGGCCGTAATGCGGGGCGGGTTGTGGTCAGCATTGAACGTGCCAGCCGCCGGAATGGTGAGGCGAGTAGCGCCGTAATTGCTCGAGCAGGACGTGATGGGATTACCTAAGCTGGCGTAGGTGCTTCCGCAAAAGAAACCGATCGCCGCCTGCTGGTCCGCCGTCAAGCTGATTGCATCCGCCAGATCCGTGACACTTCCGGCCACTTCGCCGCTATCAAAGCGCCACGTGAAAGCCGCCCAGGGACCCTTCTTCTTGTATTGATAACGCAGATATGAGGTCTGTTGGAAGGCCTGGTCGTGGTCGATTCGGAAGACTTCCGCTTCCAACGGCGAGTTGAAAAGCAGACCGCCGACTTCCGGCCCAAAGAAGCGCGCGCGTGTGTGGCCGAATGTCGTATACGCCTGGAAACCGTGAATAGAGGAAGTAGAAATACGGACGGAAAAGCCGTCGATCTTCGATTCGCGCCAACTGATCGGGAATGCGACCGGCGTATTGAACAGAGTGTCAAAATCGAAAGCGTTCTTTGTGTACTTCCAGAAATAGTTCGCGTCGACTTGGACAATCTTCTTGATCGATTGCTGGAAACCAACACCGAACTGGTTGCGGTGTCCTGGCCTTAACGGGCTCGCGCCAAAGGGCTCGAACGCACTTGTAGCAAGGCCGCCGAATCCGGTCTGGCTCGACAGCAGAAGGTTCTCATTGTAAGGCGTCTCGAAGGCTCGCGTATACGATGCACGCAGCACGGTACCCGTTGCCTTTACCAGATAAGACACTCCAACACGCGGCTGCAGGAGCTTATCCGACGAGAGTCCATCGTAATTGTCGAAGCGCAAACCCAGATTCAAGGTCAGGTTCTTCAGAGTGATCTGGTCCTGCGCGTAGACGTTGTGCTGGTTGATGTTGCCTCTTCCGTGAAAAAGAAACGGAGTTCCTCCGCGACTCAGATCGAGTGGAATGAGTCCGATCGAAACATCAGGATTCGGCAGATATCCGCCGCTCTCGCAAGCGGCTGGATTACGAATGTCTGTTGCCGTCACCGGATCGCCTCTACCGTCCAGGCAAATGGGGTTGAACAGCGGATCGGTGATTCCCACGCCGAAATTTTCGGCTAAACGGGTCTGCATGAGCTGGGTGCCGATCTTTATGTTTTGCACGCCGTTTGCGTACGAAACATCTGCTCTCATGCCCCAATTTGTCAGGTGCCGGTCCTGAGAGAGCGTGGCGGGCGTATCGAGGGAGATATCCGGACTCGGGTAATAATTCACCCGATCCTGGCGGTAAAACGGATTGATTGTGAGAAGCGTCTGCGCATTGAATGTGTGCTGGTACCCGAGTGCAAACCCGAGAGTGCGCGCCTGCTGCCTCTGATCTTGCTCGATTTGATCGTAAGTATTGGGAATCTGAAACCAGTTGCGAGCCGCAAATAAATTCAAGTGCAGCGAATCACGGCTGCTCGGCTGATAATCGACACGGTCGAACAGCGTTTCGCTATTGCCTTTGTCATGGAACGGCATGAACTCCGGAGTGTCCAGGAACCGTCCGGTGCGACTGAAGTTCGCCACCAGGAAGTTGCCCCACTTAGCGTTGCCAAAGCCGAAGGTTGCCTCTTCGCCGACAGTGCCGAACGAGCCATAGTTCAAATCCAGGCTGGCTGTCGGCTTCTGTCCCAGTCCTGACCGCGTCACAGCACTGACCACCAAGCTCGTCTTATCGCCGTACTCGGCGTTGGGAGCGCTGCTGACCATCTCCAGAGACTGAAAAGCATTGGGAGGCATTTGAGTGGAGAAGGTCTTGTTCTGCTGATCGGAGATGGGCTGGCCATCCACAACGTAGCTGGTCTCGCCGTGGTCTCCTTGAGGGTGGAAGAAGCCGTTCGAATCCGCTACAACTCCGCCCGAGGTCAGCGTGATCGCATCACTCAAGCCCTGCCCCGCGGACGAAATCGGCAGTCGCTGTAAGAGGTTTTGATCGACGTCGATATGGGATGCAGGCACGTTCTCGAGCGCCTCATCTGAAGCTTCAACGGTGATGGTTTCAACGGAACCTGCGAGCGTCAAGGCCGCCTTGATCTGGATGGGAACCTGCGTATAGACGGGAACTGTTTGCTGGTACTCCTTGAATCCACTCGCCGCGACCGTCAGCTTGTACTGATTTGGCGGCACATTGATCAGGCGGAATGTTCCGGAGGGGTCAGTTTTCGCGGCTTGATGGTAGCCCGTGACCGAGTTTGTTAACGCTACCTCCGCATTCGGAAGTACCGCCCCGCTAGGATCCGTGACGGTCCCCAGGATTGTTCCTCCCTGTCCTGTTGCTTGATTCATCGCTTCTCCGGAAATGCCGAAGCTCGAATACAGAAGGGCACAGCCCACAAGTACGGAAGACCTTAAATTCAAAAACAAAACCGACTCCTCAGTTGCCTAACGGTCCTAGTACGGAAAACCCGCAAACACGGTGCGCGCGGATATCCCAGAGCTATTGAGCGATTGGTAAAGAAGGAGGAGCGCGGGGCGAGCGTTTTAGCGGAAGCGCGTCGGAGACCCACAACGGCTCTGCCAAGACATCGACTCGACCCGAAGCAAAAAGCTCCAGCTTGCCCGCATCAGTGGCGATGGCGACGGTGTTCGCTTGCTCGTCGCTCGCGTGACAAATCAGACAATTGGAGTCTTGAGTTGATTGGTGTTTGTGGACGGAAGCCGCAAAACAAGTGACAAGGAGGGCAAAAAGGCAGGCGAGTGCGACAAAGCGAGCCCAATGTGTCTCTTTGCCAAACCTCTCCTGCACGTTTCTTCGATTATACGAGGAATGTGAATGAGGAAACCCGGCCCGGTTTCTAAGCAGCCAAATGATGGCCCTGATTAAAACAAATAATGACATCTTTGTCGGATAGCCGGTAAAATATCCCTATGCAGTCCAGTAAACCTTCGAAGAAGTCTTTAAAAAAAGAGGAGGAGAAGCTCGTCGAAGCACCCGCGGTCAGCGAAACTCCGAAGACGCGGTCGACCCGCTCTTCGAAAGCACCGAAGGAAAAAGTAGAAATTGCCTCTGCAAAGGTTCATCGAAAGTCTCCTGCGACTGCAGGCGTCCGTATCGAGTCGAACGAGCCTGGTCCGGCCAAAGTGATGGCGGCCACCGCGGGCGCTGGTGCAACGACCGGAGGAATCATTGATTCCGTAGGTGTTATGGCTTCCGCACCCGTCATCGATGCGCCTATTGCGGCTTCCGTTGCGCAGCCCACAAGGCCCGTTTCGCGCGAAGAGGTTGCACACCTGGCTTACTCGTACTGGGAAGGTCGCGGCTTCACGCACGGATTGGCCGATGAAGACTGGATCCGAGCTGAGGCTGAACTCCTGGCGCGAGGCTAAAGATTCTTCGCAAAACAGAGCGGCGCAAACCTTTTTAGCTTTGGCCCGTCCAAATCGTCAGCGACGTGCATTGGACGGGTCGCTGGTGCTATCTGACCAGGATCGTTTAGAGTCAATTCAGATACCGTCGTATCTATGGGTGAGCGCGAATCAGAACTCCTCCTGTCGCTAGGATCGACCACGCCGGTTTCCCTTCAGGCTGCCCCACAGAGGTCGTTGCTTATCGGAACCATATCCTGGTTCCGAGACCTGATGCTCTCGGTGCTGATTGCTGTCCTGGTAATCTTGTTTCTCTATCGTCCAGTGAAGGTTGAGGGCACCAGCATGATGCCCAGCCTCTTCGACCAGGAGCGGCTCTTTATCAACCAGTTCACCTATAAGTTCAAATTGGGTGACATCAAGCGTGGAGATACCGTCGTGTTCTGGTATCCCGAAGATACGACGAAATCGTACATCAAACGAGTGATCGGGCTGCCGGGAGACACGGTTGAGGTGGATGACGGTTATGTCTGGCTCAACGGTAAGAAGCTCGACGAGAGCTACGTGCCGTCAGCGTACCGCGACGATCGTAGTTACCCGAAGCATGCAGTGCCTCCGGATGAGTACTTTGTGTTGGGCGACCACCGCGTGTCTTCAAATGACAGCCGCGCCTGGGGTTTCGTGCCGCGCAACTACATCTATGGCAAAGCGGTTTTCGTGTTCTGGCCTCCGGAGAAGATCGGAACAGTCCGCTGATTTCGCCGCGGATTCTGTCATCGGAATCGCCCGGCGATCCACAGAATCAGGCTCGCGACAACGCTCAGCAATAGGCACGTGACCACCGGAAAGTAGAAAGAGGTGTGCTTTCCGCGCCAGGCAACATCTCCAGGCAAGCGGCCTAACGGCAGATTCAGTTTCTCGAGCGCCACAACGGCGGCGCCGAGACAGATCAGCAAAAGACCGGCGAAGATAAGCAGACGTCCTACGCTCAACTTCCCTCATGATACGTCTCATCGATATCGCCATCACTTGTTCGGAACTGGGGTAAACTGGCCGCTGAGTAGCCTCGTCGCCATGAGCGATCAAATTACCTTCAACCCATCGCCCGAGTTCTCGGCACAGTCCCAAATCAAGAGTCTGGACGAATATCGCTCCCTCTACGAGCAGGCGAAGACCGACCCTGAGAGATTTTGGGGCGATCTCGCCGCAAAGGAGTTGACGTGGTTCCGGCCTTTCGCGCAGACACTCGATTGGGATCCTCCGCAAGCCAAATGGTTCGTGGGCGGTAAGATCAACGCCGCCTACAATTGTCTAGATCGCCACCTTCAAACGCATCGCAGAACAAAGCCGGCCATCATATGGGAAGGTGAGCCTGGCGATCGGCGCGTACTGACCTACGAAGATCTTTATCATCAGGTCTGCCGCTTCACGAACCTGCTGATGCATCTCGGATGTCGCACGGGCGACCGCGCGGTGATCTACATGCCCATGGTCCCGGAGTTGCCAATCGCCGTACTGGCATGCGCACGTCTGGGCATGACGCACAGTGTTGTCTTCGGAGGTTTCTCGGCTGAGGCCTTGAAAGTCCGTATTCAGGACCTGCAAGCTGCAGTCGTCATCACCGCGGACGGCGGTTGGCGACGCGGTAAAGAAGTGCCGTTAAAGGCCGCTGTCGACGAAGCGCTCCTCGATTGTCCAAGCGTTAAGAATGTCGTCGTCTACCGCCGGACCGCATCGCAAATACCTATGCAAGAAGGGCGCGATTTCTGGTGGCACGAACTCGACACTGAACTCTCACGAACTCCGCCGGGCGAGAGGAGTGCGGAAAGCGCGCCTGCGCAGGCCCTGGATTCGGAGCATCCGCTCTTCGTTCTCTATACGTCCGGAACGACGGGCAAGCCAAAAGGCATCTTGCACACTACCGCTGGTTATCTGCTTCAGACCATGATGACCATGCGCTGGGTTTTCGATCTGCGAGAAGACGACGTGTACTGGTGTACGGCAGACATCGGCTGGATCACGGGACATAGCTACGTCGTGTACGGCCCATTGGCGGCAGGCGCGACGGTCGTGATGTATGAGGGCGCCCCGGACTACCCGGCCTTCGATCGGTTTTGGAAGATCGTGGAAGACCATCGCGTCACGATCTTCTATACTTCGCCTACTGCCATACGAGCGCTTATCAGGCAGGGGAATCAATGGCCCGACGCGCACGACCTGTCGAGCTTGAGATTGCTCGGGTCCGTTGGCGAACCCATTAACCCCGCAGCTTGGGAGTGGTACTACAAGGTCATTGGCAAGGAGCGGTGCCCAATCGTGGATACCTGGTGGCAAACCGAGACGGGAGCCATCACAATTGCGCCCCTGCCCGGAGCCACGCCTCTCAAACCTGGTTCTGCGACATTGCCTCTCCCCGGAACGGTGCTCGACATTGTCGACGCGGATGGAAATATCTTGGGCAATAACAAAGAAGGCTACCTCCTCATTCGCAATCCCTGGCCCAGCATGGCCCGGAACGTCTGGGGCGATCCCAAGCGTTTTCACGAGCAGTACTGGTCGCGCGTGCCCAATGCTTACTTCACGGGTGATGCGGCCCGCCGCGATGCTGACGGATACTATTGGATTCTCGGCCGTGTCGACGACGTTATGAATATCAGCGGCCATCGTCTGAGTACGATGGAAGTCGAATCGGCGTTGGTCCACCATCCCTCTGTTGCTGAAGCCGCCGTGGTCGCGAAACCTCACGAGATCACTGGTCAGGCGGTTTGTGCCTTTGTGACATTGAAAAAGGGCGATTGGGATGTTGAGGCGTTAGGCAAGGAGTTGCGTCAGTGGGTTGCTACCGAGATTGGCGCTTTTGCGCGTCCCGAGGAGGTGCGATTCACTGAAGCGCTTCCGAAGACCAGAAGCGGCAAAATCATGCGCAGGCTTCTGCGCGAGCTTGTCACATCCAAGGCCGTCACAGGCGACGTGACGACGCTGGAAGACATGAATGTGATGACTCGCTTGGCAACGCAGAAGGATGAAGATTAGCCGAACGGAATCGGGCGGTGACGAGCCACTTGCAGTCGCCGCCCTGCGGAAATTCAACTCTCCAGCTTCGCGTCCAAGGTAATCTCCGTCTTGAACAGCTTCGAAACCGGACATCCTTCTTTGGCATTCTTCGCCGCCCGGTCAAAGGCCTCTTGCGAAGCGCCCGGGATCTTTGCTACCAGTTTGAGCGCGCTCTTTTTGATGGCGAACCCGTCGCCCTCCTTGTCCAGGGTGACAGTGCAGGTCGTATCCAGGCTTTCCGCTTTTAGCCCTTCCAGCCCTAAAGTCATGGACAAGGCCATCGTGAAGCATCCAGCATGAGCGGCCGCTAACAGCTCCTCGGGGTTGGTGTCGGGTCCGTCCTCAAAACGGTCACGGAATGAGTAGGGCGTGTTTGAAAGCACCCCGCTTCCGGAAGCGAGCAATCCCTTACCGGATTTCAGATCACCAGACCATTGCGCTTTCGCGTGTCTATCCATCAGTCCTCCTTGGTTTCCGGAGGTGAGATGCATTTCCGGGTTCAAGTGCCGCAATCAAAGATTGCTACGCGAGTCTTTGGATCGAAGAAATCATGCGACCAGCGTTCTCTGGCTCACGGCGGTAAGAGAAATAATCCGGCGCTTGACAGACGGTGCATGCGCCGAGGTCGAAGATGTGGCCAGGGAGGACGCCGCTCTCGAGCAGCTGGCTTCGATTCGCCGCCGGAAGGTTCATATACCACTTAGCCGAGCCAAGGCCTTTCGTTACGTAGATCTCTGAAAATTGGTCCGCGACTTCCGAACCAACTTCGTAACAACAGGGGCGAATGCAAGGTCCGATTGCCGCGCGGATGTCCTTCGGTTCACTTCCAAATTCGTTGCCCAGCGTCTGGATAGCGGCGGGAAGGATCTGAGCAGCGGTGCCGCGCCAGCCGGCATGAACCGCGGCAACGGCGCGTTTAGTTACGTCAAGCAGAAGGATCGGAACACAATCGGCTGTACGAACCCCGACGGCTCTTCCGATTTCGTCCGTGACCAGTGCGTCGCCCTCCGCCTCGCGGTCCTCAAGGCCATGAGCATCTCGAACTATGTTGGAATGCACTTGCCGCAAGGTGACATGAACGGGTGGTTGTGCCTGACGAGTACCAAACCCGTGTTGTTGCCACGGAAATTCATCCAAAGCCGAGCAGCGGTAAATGCCGGTCTCGCCTAGCTCAAATGCGCTCACACAACGCCGACGGATTCACGCGACATTTTGCCTTCGACATCAGCGCGATACCACTCGAGCGTCAATCGAAGCCCCTGTTCGAAGGAGAACTTGGGGGCGTGTCCGAGTTCTTTGGCTGCTGCGGTCGTATCCGCCTGCGAGTGTTTGACGTCACCGGAGCGCGACGGGCCATAATTCGCGGGCAAACTGACCTCGCCGATCTGCTGCAGCAGGCGCCAGGTTTCGTTCAGCGTATACCGGTTGCCGTTCCCGGCGTTGAAGACCTTCCCGGAGACACTCACGGGAGCCGAAGAAGCCTTCAGCAGCAGGCCGACAACGTCTTCAACGTACGTGAAGTCACGCGATTGTTCTCCGTCTCCGTAGATGATGGGCGATCGGCCCTCGATCACACATTTCAGAAAGATCGAAAGGACGCCCGAATACACACTGGAGGGGTCCTGCCGCGGCCCGAACACGTTGAAGAAGCGCAGCGAGACTGTCTCAACTCCGAAACACTCGGCAAATACGCTCGCGTAGTACTCGCCCAGAAGCTTCTGAACGGCGTACGGTGATTTCGGGCGCGGCGCCATGCTTTCCACCTTCGGCAGGACTTCCGTATCGCCGTAGGCGGACGAGGATGCCGCATAAATTACTCGGCCTGCTTTTCCTTGTGCTGCGGAGTGGAAGACGTTGAATGATCCGTCAACGTTCGACTCGTGGCTCGGCACGGGCTGCAGAATCGATTTCGGCACGGACGGCAGCGCGCCCAAATGAAACACACGCTCAGCGCCCGCAATGATGGGCGCAATCGCGTTGTAATCGCGAAGATCGGCCTGGTGAAATGTAACGTCCCGGGCGACTTCTTCAAGATTCTCCAACTTGCCTGTGGAGAGATTATCGATAATGTGAACAGATTTTCCGTTCGCAACCAGTGCTCTCACCAAAGCAGAGCCGATAAACCCGGCCCCGCCGGTGACAACGTAGTGACTCATACCGTCTGACTAAATGCCGCCTCCGGCATGTCCTTTTTCAAATAATTGATGGCCGTCCTGGCGATTTCCAACCCATCGCGGCTCAAATCGAATACTTCGAGCGAGACCCAACCGGAATACTTCACGGCTGACAGCGAGTTCAGGAGAGCTTCGAAATTGTAGTCTCCTTTCCCAGGTTCGCGGCCGTCCATCTCGTTGACGTGAACGTGCTTGATGTACGAGCAGTAGCGCCGTATGAGCTCCGGATGCGGATCGGTTTCGGCCGCGGCGTTGTGCGTATCGAACATGGTCTGCACGGCCGGGCTTCCGATCTGCTTCACAATACAGACCGCATCGGCAAGCGAAGTGACAACATTGGTCTGGTCGGGCGAGAGCGCCTCAACCAGAATTTTGACACCGCGACTTTCGGCGTGGGGAGCCGCATGAGCCAACTCATGAGTGAAGATGTCGGTCGCTTCTCGGGGAGTCATCCCGTCTACCGCGGAGCGCTGTTGGGGTGAGCCGAGTACCATGACGCCGTTGTACTCGCCCGGGCAGATCGCGAGGTCTGCACAAAGATCGATCAGGCGATGGATGTATTGCCAAGTCCGAGTTCGGGTTGATTCATCCCGCGTTGTCATGTGCAGGCCGGCCGGAGTGGCCGTTAGCCAGTGCAGACCCGCAAAACACAGATCGTTTTCTCCCATGGTGCTTCGAAGCTCGGCCCGCGCCTCTGGCGACAGTGAGCCCGCATCCTCGGACAGCGTGAATGGGGCGATCTCCACCGCCTCGTACCCTAGCGAACGCGCTTCCTTACACATTCGCGCGAAGGGCATATCCCCGAAAATCTCGTTGCAAACCGCGAACCGGTGAGGAGCCATTAAGCCAGTTTAACCTTTCCGCCGGCCTTGCCGTTGGCGTGAAAGTCCTCCTTTGCGATACTCAGACGTGCTCATGCCTAAGGGCGAGGTACTGCTCGACACTAACCTTCCCCTTCCATTAGTGGGAAAGGGCAAAGTGCGTGATATCTACGATCTCGGTGACCAGCTCCTGTTTGTCGCCACAGATCGCATATCGGCATTTGACTGCATTTTGCCGACGGGAATTCCAGGAAAAGGTCGTGTTCTCACACAGATGTCGCTCTTTTGGTTTGAGTTTCTGCGGGATTTAGTACCAAACCATCTGACTACGGCTGATTTCCGGGAGTATCCTCCGCCATTGCAGCCCTTCGGCGACGCTCTGGCCGGCCGATCCATGCTGGTAAAACGAGCTCGCATGATCGAGGTGGAGTGCGTGGCGCGCGGCTATCTCGCTGGTTCTGGTTGGAAGGAATACCGGCAGACCGGTCACCTTTGCGGAATCCCTTTGCCCAGGGGCTTGCGAGACGGCGACCGTCTGCCCGAGCCGATCTTTACCCCGGCAACCAAGGCCCAAACGGGTCACGATATGAACGTGCCGTTCGAACACGTCGCGAATCAGGTTGGTACCGAGCTTGCCGGCCGGCTGCGAGAGCTGACGCTGTCCATTTACGGACGGGCAGCGGATTATGGTCGGTCGCGCGGCATTATCCTGGCCGATACGAAATTCGAGTTTGGATTTGTTGGTGACACCCTGATCCTGGCTGACGAAGTCCTGACTCCGGACTCGTCCCGCTGGTGGCCTGCCGATACCTATGCTCCGGGCGGACCGCAAGTGTCGTTCGACAAGCAATTTGTGAGAGACTACCTCGAAACTCTGGACTGGAACAAGCAGCCGCCCGCTCCGCCGCTGCCTGAGGCAATAGTCCGTAAAACGAGTGCGAAATACGCTGAAGCGTACCGCCGACTCACTGGACGTGAGTTGGAAGCGGCGTCGTCTACGAGCTGAACCAACCCTATGCTGGTTTTGAACTGGTTGGATATCTCGCTGGTTCTGATCATTCTCTGGTCGGCGTTCTCCGGACTGCGCGCCGGGCTGGCCCGCGTGGTGATCGGGCTGGTCGCGACGGCAACTGGCCTGATTGCCGGGTTCTGGTGCTACCGGCTGGTTGCCGCAAAACTTCTGCCGTGGGTAAAAACCGAGACACTTGCGAACATCCTGGGATTCCTGTTGATTCTATCGGGCGCTCTGGTCATGGGAGCCCTGATTGCTTCGCTGCTGTCCCGCCTCTTCCAGTGGATCGGCCTCTCGTGGTTCAACCATCTACTCGGCGGGCTGGCGGGCGCATTGCGAGGCGCTCTCGTCATCTCAGCGCTGCTGGGTTTCTTCGTTGCCTTTTCGCCTTCTCCGACACCGGCAGTTCTCGAAAGATCGAAGGTACTGCCGTATGTCAGTCACCTCTCGGGATGGCTCGTCGATCTGGCGCCGCGTGAACTAAAGGATGCATTCACTCAGCAGATCCAAAATTTGCGACAGCTCTGGAGTAAGCCGCCGGCGAGAAACGGAGCGGAGGTTTAGCCCCGCGGCCGCCGTTTGCGAAGATCGAATTTGCTGCTTATTTTCGATTTAGACGGCACCTTGATTGACTCGAGCCAGGATCTGGCCATCTCCATGAACGCGACACGCGAGCACATGGGAACGCCACCGCTTGATCCAAAGTTGATTTTTTCGTACGTTGGCAACGGCGCCCCCACTCTGGTGCGCCGGGCGATGGGACCGGGCGCTTCGGAAGAGACGGTGGCGGAAGCTCTTGCCTACTTCCTGAAGTTCTATCGCGTACACGCATTGGAACACACGCGGCTCTATGACGGAGTGAGGGAAACGATCGATGCGCTCGCGGAACAAAACCACGCCATGGCGGTGCTCACGAACAAGCCCGTTCGCATCAGCACGGACATCATCGCCGCGCTTGGGTTGAGTAGTCAATTCCGCCAGGTTTACGGGGGCGACAGTTTCCCCGTTAAGAAACCTGATCCAATTGGCATCAACAGACTCAGGGATGAAATCGCGGCAATGCCCGAAGACACGCTGATGATTGGTGATAGTGCGGTCGATGTTCAGACCGCGCGCAATGCCGGCGTTTCCAGCTGTGGAGTCCAATGGGGATTCCAGCCGGAAAGTTTCGAGGCGCATCCTCCCGACTTCCTGGTGGCCAACCCGCGGGATTTGCTCCAGATAATTGCGCCGGAGTCTGCGACCTTGCCCGTGCGGTAGCGCTATGGCAGGGGCCATGTAGAGCGGAGAAAAGGACCCACGGGATTATTAGAATGCCGCTGCGCTAATTTGCGAGATCTAAGTGGCAGGCCAACGTTTACCGCCGAGATAAGCTCCTGATGACCGTTCATTACCGGTCGGACGAAGCGCTCTTGCGTACTTCCCGTCCACTCAGAATGCTTCCTCCAAACGCAACTGCCCCTAAAGGGTCCGACATTGCCGGAGACTAAGACGAACGCTGGTGCGAACAACTTGCACCTTTGGCAAGTACAATCGTCTGGACCAACGAATCTGTCCGAACCGGATCGCGTCTCAGGCGTCGTGTCAAGCCGTCTTCTAATCGGTCAGCGAAACTGCGTAGCGCCGCGCCGTCGCCGGCACGCACCCGAGTGAGGGCCGAGGTGAGTGATGGCATGAAGATAGCTCGGAATCGCAGGGCGTACTTTCTCGCCAGCGCTTCTGTATTGCCCTCCTCCTTGTGATTGGCCCATATCGGATCTGGAAGCACTGATATTTCGCAATCCTCCACAGTAAGGTTTTGGAACCGGCCGCCCTTGCCGAATGGAGCCAGAAGTTCGTCTTTCTGTCGCGGGTAGCATCCCAGCACCATGCCGGCGCGTTCCTCCGATGTAATCGCACCTTCATCCACCATTTCTCCCAGGACCGCGTTCGCATGATCCATAAACGCTTGAAACCCTGACAACTGATCATCAGCGAACGAAGGAAGCACAACGACAAGACGCGCTCCGGTACACATCTCACGCGCCCGCAGTGACAGAAAAGCTTCCCAGTCTTCGGCAGCTTGGCGCTCGAACGCACTGCGGATGGCTCCTGTACTGCAAAGCGAAAAAATGTGTCCTGGAATCGTTGACGGAACGCGGCGAAGCCAGACGGCGGCATAGGAAGACCACGCGACGTGCACCGAGTCGGGCGGAAGCACTTGCTCATAAAACGATCTTCCGATGGCACAGGGAAACACGTTTGCTTCGTCCAAGACATATCGATTCGAATCGGAACTCAGCACGTCGAATAAGGCGTTGAAGTCATTCGACGGTTGGTCGATGTGAACGACGACGATTGGTCGCAGGGGTCCGACTCGCTCCCGCACACTTCGAATAGCCGTGCGCATTGGGCCCAGTGAGTTTTTGCCCTCTGATGATCCGTAATCCGCTATGACGACGGGTCCATCCTCGCGCTCAAACGCTACGTTCTGAACTGCCTTTTCCAACAACCGGGTTGCCAAAGCAGCGCCAGCGGCACGAACTTTCGAATGATTGTTGTAGACACCCCTGCCTTCCGGTACGGCGCGAGGAAGCCTGACTTCAGTCGAATCTTCGTCGCGTCGAGATGACGCGGGCTCATGCTTTTCGAACATTAATTTTTCTCCCCGCGTGGGCTCGCATATCGATAAGGCCCGAGGGCCAACATGAGGCCGGCGCCGATCAGCGTGGCAACGCAGAAAAAAGTAAGCGCGAGATGATACGACCCGGCGATGTCAAAAACC
>JBJMGJ010000374.1:0-3799 GCA_045807965.1 Bryobacteraceae bacterium
ATGGCCCGGAAGGAAGCATTCGCGATGGCGACGCGAGACGAGCGCCACGAATGGTTTGAGGTCAATATCACCGACTGCTTTGCAACCTGGATGGCTTCGGAGGACTACCGGGACGCGTACTTCGAATCGCCGGACGATCTTCAGATGAAGCTGGAACTTGAATTCGCGCCGTTTGTCGCGGCCCGAATCAAGAGTGTTCTTGATCGGGACGACGTCACGAAAACTTCCGTTGTTGCTGTGTTCGGCGTCGGCGCACTTTTTGGATTTACCCGCGTCTCCAGCGTTCTGAAACTTCTCGAACCGGCCATCAAAGGCCGCTTAGCCGTGTTCTTCCCTGGCACGTACGACCAAAACAATTACCGTCTGCTGGACGCCCGTGATGGTTGGAATTATCTGGCCGTCCCAATCACTTTGCATTCTTCCGGAGCTTATTAATGCTGATCAAAGACATTCTTCTTCGCGATCCATCGCAGCATCCGCTCGTCAACAACGGCCAAGCGCGTATTACGAACGAGACCGCTGACGAAAACGTCAGCAAGGAGCTCCGCAGTGAGCTTTCAACGTTTGTTTGCGAAGGGCAGTACGCAGACGGGATCGTCAAGATCCTCTCTTCATTCCTGGCGAGTCGGAGCCAGACTCACCAAAAGTCCGCCTGGGTGAGCGGCTTCTTCGGCACCGGCAAGTCGCATGTCCTAAAGATGCTCGCAAATCTTTGGGTAGACACTGAGTTCGCTGGCGGCGCAAGGGCCCGCAGCCTTGTTCCGGAGTTGCCGGACGAGGTGCGCGACCTACTGCGAGAACTCGACGTTGCCGGAAAGAGATCTGGTGGCCTGCTTGCGGCAGCCGGCACGCTCCCCTCTGGCACTACGGAGAATGTGCGACTGAGCGTTTTAAGCATTCTGCTTCGCGCCGTTGGATTGCCGCACCAATACCCGCAGGCGCAGTTCCACCTTTGGCTCGAAGAGAATAAGCACTTGGCTCAAGTGAAGTCCAGCATTGAGGCCGCCGGGAAAAAGTGGGAGAGCGCACTTAACGATCTCTACGTGAGTCCCCTGATCGCGAAGGCGATTCTAAAGTGCGATCCGAATTTCGCAGTTAGCGAAGCGGCCGCTCGGGATACCATCAAGACCCAATTCCCCTACAGAACGTCAGACCTGACGACGGACGAGTTCCTCACCATGTTCAAGCGCGTATTAGAGCGCGCTGGGCATGACGGCCAGGTCCCTTGCACGATTCTAATTCTTGATGAAGTACAGCAGTACATCGGGGACTCTGAGACCAGATCTACTCTTATAACGGAGACTGCGGAGGCAATCCAGAGGCAACTCGATAGTCAGGTCATGCTGGTGTGTGCCGGGCAGTCGGCTTTGACCGGCATAAAACTCTTGCACAAATTGCTGGATCGCTTCACTATCCGTATCCAGCTCTCGGATGCCGAGGTCGAAACAGTCACCCGGAAGGTTCTGCTTCGCAAGCAGCCCGCTACCCTGACAAAAATCGCCGAGCTTCTTGATACCCACGCTGGCGAGGTATCACGCCAATTAGCGGGAACGAAGATCGGTGAGCGCATGGAGGACAAAGCAGTTATCGTACAGGACTATCCACTGCTGCCGGTGCGCCGCCGCTTTTGGGAACAGTGCTTCCGCCAGGTCGATACAGCCGGCACGCAGAGCCAGTTGCGATCTCAACTGCGCATCATCTATGACTGCATCGCACCGCTCGCAAAGAAACCCCTCGGCAGCATCATCCCTGGCGACGACCTCTACGAAGCGCTGGCTCCCGAAATGGTCACGACCGGGGCGCTTCCGCGAGAGATCAACGAACGTATTTTGGGCCTCGCTTCGGACGGCACGTATGCGGGCCGCCTTCGGCAGCGAATCTGCGGCTTGGTTTTCCTGATAGGTCAACTGCCGACTGAAGAAGCTGCTTCCATTGGTGTCCATGCGTGCAAGGAGCACATCGCCGACCTCCTGGTCGATGACTTTAAGGCGGATAATGGCAAGCTCCGCAACACGGTATCAACCCTGCTCGACCAGCTCGCGGATGAAGGCGTTCTCATGCGGGTGGGCGATGAGTTTCGCATCCAGACGGAAGAGGGCCGCAACTGGGATTTTGATTTCCGCCAGCGCGAAGCCAAGCTCAAGAACAACACTGCCAATTTCGACGAACAGCGCGATCGCCTCTTGGGCGCCGAAATCGACCGCGTCGTCCGCACCCTGAAGCTGCTCCAGGGTGCGGCAAAGCAAGCGCGTTCGCTGACGCTGCATCGGACGCAAGATCCGCCGGCGGCCGACGGCGAAACTATTCCCGTTTGGGTCCGCGACGGTTTCTCTGGGTCCGAGAAAGAGATGATCGCCGCTGCACGCGGGGCTGGCGTCAGCAGTCCTATCCTCTATGTATTCGTACCTCGAAAGTCCCGTGACGAACTTCTAAACGCGATCTCCACCGAACAGGCCGCCGAACAGACAATCAACGCGAAGGGTGTGCCGTCTGGTGAAGCCGGCCAACTCGCCAGGCAGAGCATGGAGAGCCGGCGGCAACTGGCCGAAAAACAGCGCAAGGATCTCGTAATGGATATCGTCGCCGGCGCAAAGGTTTTCCAGGGCGGCGGCAACGAACTTCTGCAGCTCAAATTGGAAGAAAAGCTCAAGACTGGAGCGGAAGCTTCGCTCGTACGCCTTTTCCCGCGGTTTAAAGAGGCCGACTTTGCGGCTTCGGCTTGGGAGGCGGCGATCAAACGAGCGTGCGATGGCGCTGATCAGCCCTTCTCGCCTTTAAAGTATGACGGTCCCATCGAGCAGCACCCCGTCTGCCAGCAAGTCGTGACCACCATTAGTTCCGGCAAGACCGGCACACAAGTTCGAAAAGACTTGGAAACCAGTCCTTTCGGCTGGCCTCGCGACGCGGTTGACGCATCATTGATCGCATTGCACCGGACTCAGAACGTGAACGCCATCTTAAATGGTGTCACGGTGGTTCCGGGGCAGCTTGATCAGGCGAAGATGCCGAAGACGGAATTTCGTGTCGAGAAGACCACGCTTTCCGTGCAGGAGAGGATTGCGATCCGGGCACTCTTTAAGCTGCTCGATATCGAGTGCAAGAGTACGGAGGAGGCGGCGAAGGCTCCGGAATTCCTCAAAGCTCTAGCCGCGCTTGGCGGTGAAGCTGGGGGCGCAGCGCCTTTGCCCGCCCCACCGGCCACTACCGAAATTGAGGACATCCGCAAGCTGGTCGGCAACGAGCAGTTGGTCGCCATAAAGAGCAAGGAAGTGGACCTCAAGGCAAAGATCACCGATTGGAAGAAGACGCGTGATCTGATCGCCAAACGACGCCCCGCCTGGCAAACGCTGGAGCAGATGGCGAAGCATGCGAAAGGTCTCGCCGAGGCGGATCAGTGCCTTTCCCAGGCCGAGGCTGTTCGCACGAACCGCTTACTCCTGGAACCTTCTGATCCTGTTGCGCCCATCCGTACGGCACTAGCCAATATTCTTCGCAACGCTCTGAACAAGGCGCAGGAGAACCATGACAAGGCGTACAGCAACGCCATGGAAGTTTTGAACGCCAGTTCGACTTGGCAGAAACTGGCCCCCGGCGATCAGACGCGCATCCTCGGCGAAGTCGCGTTGGTTGCTCCGTCGAAGCCGGAAGTGGGTAGCGACCCCGCGCTCGCGGCTGCGCTCGACCTTAAGAACTTGGACGCCCGAAGAACAGAAGCGGAGGCCGTACCTAACCGGGTCACGAAGGGTTTGAACAAGACAGCCCAGCTTCTGGAGCCGAAAGTTCAATTTGTTCCTGTTGA
>JBJMGJ010000375.1:0-7408 GCA_045807965.1 Bryobacteraceae bacterium
GCCTGCGTCTCGGAGACCGCGACTAAATGAACGTTCGGTCGATCCAGCGACCCAGCTTCGTACCACGGTACGGGCAGATGGATGGTCGCAATCATTAGAATGTCTGCATCCGGCAGGTATGAACCAAAGTCGAGACCGTGAAAGTGAATGGCATCGAGGTGCTCCCTGGCGATTAGCTGTTGAATCGTCTGCCGATGAATCTTCTGTGCATTCGAACGTTCTTCGTCAGTCACGTTGGCGCTCGCTGCCGGAGTGGCTAGAAGCTCACCACTGATCTGCGACTGTTCCGCTGCGACTGAAAAGGTCTGGACTTGCCGTTGCGCCAAGCCGCGCTCCAACAAGTACAAAATCTGTTCTGCGCCGCCCGCGGATCCGGGCCCCACCGGAAGGAGCGGATACGCAACGTTCAGGATCTTCACGGACGCGATCCCTCCCACGGTCGCAATCGTCCGGCCCGTGTGCTACATTCACGAATGCTGTCGGTACGCCGGGTAAAAGCGGCGTGGAAATAGGGAATCTGGTGAAAATCCAGAACTGTCCCGCAGCGGTAAACAGGAACAAACACCTCAAGTGACGCACTGGCCGAATAAGGCTGGGAAGCGGAGGTTAGTAGAAATGCCCTTCGAAGGGAAGCGCCTGAAAGTCCGAAGACCTGCCTGCAGCCCGCAAACAAAGCGGTCGTCGAACTTGTACCTTCGTGGGAGAGGCTGCGTGACATTTCACGTTCTTCTGTACCAGTGACGTTCAGGCAAAGTTCTCGTTCTGCCTGAATGGTGATCTCTCCTCGTTGAACAAGTCTCGACATAACTGTGCCGGAAGGAGCATGGTGTGTCATTCAAGTCTTGTTTTCGTCTCTTTTCTCTATTAGGAGCTGCCGTAGCAGCGTATTCCGACAGCCCAACTGTCAAGCTTAGCGGCGAAGTAACAGACCCGTCGGGGGCGGAAGTGCCAAATGCAACCATCCGGCTGGATAACCGTGATTCCGGCAGCTCCTTCTCGGGCGTGACGGATCAACACGGCGCGTACAGCGTCGTTGTTCCTCGGGGTGATTATCTGCTCCGCGTGGATGCGGCGGGCCTCACACTTCCCGAGTCCCCCAGAACTGTTTCCTTGACGGCCCCGGATGCTCAGCTGCCCCAATTACAGCTTCACTTTGCTCCGACCGCGAATACCGTTGTGGTGACGGCGACCGGCACGCCACAATCGCTGGACGAAACGGCGAAGGCCGTGGATGTAATCAGCAGGGATGAACTCATGCGGCGTGGTACGGAAACCCTTGTCGATGGGCTGCGGCAATTGCCGGGTTTGCGTGTTTCGCAACGAGGTGGCCCCGGTAGCCTGGCTACTGTGCAGATACGTGGATTGCGCACATTCGATACGTCGATACTTCTGGATGGCATGCGATTCCGCGATGTTGGTGCAACGCAGGGTGACGCCCAATCGTATCTCGGAGACCTGCTCTCGATCGATGCCGGACGCCTTGAAGTGTTACGCGGGAGCGGGTCGTCTCTGTATGGCACGAATGCAACTGGGGGTGCTATTAACATCGTGACGGATTCGGGAACTGGTCCTTTTCATGGCGACATCACCGCTGACGGCGGTGGTCTTGGCGAATTCCGCGGAGTTGCTCATTTCGGCGCTAGTGCGCTCGGCAACAGGCTCAATTACTCGGCCGGTGTTGGTCATTTGAATGTGACGCGTGGCGTTGACAACGACGATGATTACCGGAACACGACAGGTAACGGCAGAATCGATTATTCGCTGCGCCCCGGATTGGTGCTGCGCGGGCGCGTTCTCGCTGCCGATGGCTTCGTTCGCCTAAATCAAACTCCCAGCGCAGCGCCGTCGAGTGCGTTGCCAAGAACTGGTAATATTCCGGCAATCGGCCTCAGCCCTCAACAATCCCAGCTTGCCTCGCAAGGACTTCCTTATTCCCTCAACGGGGCAACATTCATTCCATCGCTCGATGATCCGGACTACTTCCGTACCTCGCGCTTTGCCTCCACAATGGTTGCGATCGACCATCAGATAAGTGCACCCCTTTCGTACCGGATCAGCTTTCAGGATCTGCTTTCGAATCGCGACGTAATCAACGGGCCGTTAGGCCCCGGGTTCCAATCACCGTTTCGAACCTCGAGCGAATACAACGGCCGGGTCGATACTCTGCAAGGTCGCGTGAACCTTCTTGCCGGCAGTCATCAATTGCTGACCGCTGGATACGAATTTGAACGCGAATCTCTCAGCACGCCCGCGACAGATGGGAATCCAAACCCCGTTCTGGCCATCAACTCGAATACACACGTGTCAGAGACGAGCAGTTCTTTCGACGTGCAAGACCAGATCAGGCTATTCCAGGACCGTTTTCAAATTTCGCTTTCCGGTCGAGTGCAGCTCTTCACTTTGAGCCAGCCAACGTTCACGGGAACAGTTCCGGCATACGCCAATGCTTCGGCGATCAGCCCACCGAACGCGTACACGGGCGATATCTCGTTGGCTTACTTTTTCAAGACGTCTCGCACGAAAATTCGTTCGCACGCTGGGAATGGATATCGAGTGCCATCGCTTTACGAACGCTTCGGCACATACTTCGATGGCGCCAGTTTCACAGCATACGGTGATCCACGATTGCGGCCGGAGCGATCTATCGGTATTGATGGAGGGATTGATCAATACTTTGCATCCGAGAAATTGAAGCTAAGTGCGTCCTACTTCTACACTCGACTGCAGGAAGTGATTGGCTTCGACTTCAGCGGGATCATCACTCCCGGCACGGATCCGTTCAGACGCTCTCAGGGATATCGAAATACGTCCGGCGGACTGGCGCGAGGTGTCGAATTCTCGGCCGAAGCAAAACCATGGAGATCGACGCAAGTGCGTAGCTCGTACACTTATACGAACTCCCGAGATCGTTTCTCGCAATTCGGAAACGGCACCTTGCAAACTCCGCGTATCCTCCCTCATACGTTCAGCGTGGTCGTGCTTCAGCAGTTCGGTCCGCACGTTGATGCCGCACTGGACTTTGTCGCTGGAAGTGATTACCTGTTCCCGTTCAGCGGTCGAACGTTCGTGTTCGCCGGGCCTCGCCAGGCCGGTTTATCGGTTGGCTACACGCATCCGCTCGGGGAGACTTCTAGAGTTCGACTGTACACAACCATCAAGAATCTTGCGAATCAGACCTACTACGAGGATGGCTTTACAACTCCGGGCCGCTGGGCCGTTGCCGGCGTTACGTACTCGTTTTAAGGTGATGCGGAAGGCGCGGGCATTGATGGTCGGCGGTACTGCCTCCCATGTCGGGAAGAGTTGGATGACGACCGCGATCTGTCGATCGCTCGTGCGGCAGGGTTACAAAGTTGCGCCCTTCAAGGCGCAGAACATGTCCAACAACTCGTATCCGTGTGCGAGCGGAGGCGAGATTGGTCGAGCGCAGGTGGCCCAAGCGCAGGCTTGCAAGCTTGAGCCCGAGCCGGACATGAACCCGATTCTGCTTAAGCCGAATTCGGATTGCGGAAGTCAGGTCGTCCTGAACGGGAAAGTCTGGAAGAATCTCAGTGCGCGTGCCTATTACGAACACTTTCCAATTCTTCTAGAACATGTGTTGGCCGCCTACGCAAGGCTGGAGCAATCGTACGATTTCATCGTCGCCGAAGGCGCCGGCAGCATTGCGGAACTGAACCTTCGGGGCACGGATCTCGTGAACCTGGGACTGGCGACAAGGCTTCAGATTCCGGTTCTATTGGTCGCAGATATCGATCGCGGTGGGGTGTTTGCAGCTGTAGCGGGTACGTTCTCGCTGCTGGACGAAGAGGAAAGGAAGCTGGTGCGCGGGTTTGCCGTGAATCGGTTTCGCGGCGATCCGACGCTCTTCGCCGGGGGCGTCGACATTCTCGAGGAGAAAACGAAGAAGCCGTGCCTGGGAGTCTTTCCCCATCTTTACAGCGCTACTCTTGACGCCGAAGACGCACTCTCGATTGAAAGCGACGTCAACTCGCGAAGAGAAAGCCCGGTGGCAATCGTTCGCCTGCCGCACGTTTCAAACGTCACCGACTTCCGATTACTTCCCGACGCCTGCTGGATTTCGAGACCGGTTGGCGGCGTGTTCGATTGCGTAATCATTCCTGGAACTAAGAACACCATCGACGACCTGCTCTGGATGCACCGAACGGGACTCTCGCAATGGATACTCGACCAACATGCGAAGGGGGCGCACGTAATCGGAATTTGCGGCGGGTATCAGATGTTAGGGGAGCGAATTGAAGATCCATTCGCAATGGAGACAACGGCCGGCGGCGCAGACGGTCTGAACTTGATTGCGAGCCGGACGGTTCTTTCGCGCGACAAAACGACAAGAGTGGTGCGGGCTGCGACGCTTTCAGGGCACCGCTTCGAGGCGTACGAGATCCATATGGGGCAGACAACTCGCCCGGTTGGCGCGAGCGCATTCGCCAGCTTAGAGGACGGAACCGAAGAAGGCGTAAGAACCCGAAGCTGCTCCGGTACATATCTGCACGGTGCGCTGGAGGACCCCGTTGTGCTTTCTGAGCTTCTAGGCAGACCGGCAGCCGCACTCCCCGACCGCGATCATGTTTATGAGGAACTGGCGGACTGGTTCGAAGCAAATGTGCATCGCAAGCGCTTTGAGGAGCTTTATCTTTGTCCGTAGCGACACATGAACTCCTCGTGGGAGTGGCGCTTGACCTGGTTTGCGGAGATCCGCAATGGCTTCCGCATCCAGTGCGCGCGATTGGATTGTGTGCTGACGTTGCGGAGAGGTTTTGGAGAGCGAGCCGCTTGCCGGTACGGGTCTCTGGCGGCTTGTTTTTTGCTACGGTGCTGGCTGCAACGGTTTCGGTTGTCAGGATCGCGCCGCGCTGGCTGGCCGCTTATTGGATTTATTCCTTTCTTGCGTGCCGCGACTTGGACAGGCATGCACAGCGGGTGCTTGTCGCACTCGAGACGGGAGACCTCGTCGAAGCGCGACGGCGACTGTCCTGGATCGTGGGACGAGATACCGCTCATCTGCAAGAACCCGAGATTATGCGCGCCGTTGTGGAGACTGTCGCCGAAAATCTGAGTGATGGCGTTATCGCTCCGCTCTTGTATCTTGCGATCGGCGGACCAGTTGGAATGGCGGCGTATAAAGCGATCAACACTCTTGACAGCATCGTGGGACATCGCAACGAACGCTACCGGGATTTCGGTCTTGCGTCTGCGAAGATGGACGATCTAGCGAACTTTGTGCCTGCACGGCTCTCAGCGCTGCTGGTCTGGTGCGCCGCCGCCTTCGTTCCAGGGCTTTCTGGCCTCCGGGCTCTTCGAGTAACGCTAAGAGACGGAGGCGGCCAGCCAAGTCCGAATGCCGGTTTCCCGGAAGCGGCGGTCGCCGGTGCTCTCGGTGTACAACTCGGCGGGTTGAACTTCTACGGTGGCATGCCATGCCGGAAGGCTACTCTCGGCGATCCCATGGCAAAGCTCGATCGTGGCGTCTACACAAGACTGCGCATTGTTCTGTATGTGGCTGAGTTGATCTTCGTAGCGGTGATCTGTCAAGGGAGACGGCGGCAATGACGCACGGAGGCGATATTTTCGCGATTGCAGCCAGGCGAGGCTGGGATTGGCGGGAGGTGGCCGACTTCAGCGCAAGCATCAATCCGCTTGGTCCCGCACCAGGAGTTCGCGCCGCTATCTGTCAGGCAATCGATCGCATTCAGCACTATCCGGAACGCGAACCGAGACGTTTGCGTGAAGCATTGGCCCAGAAATGGAGGGTGGATCCGGATTCCATCTTGCTTGGTAACGGCGCCACCGAACTGATCTTCTTTCTCGCGCGTGTGTTTCAGAACCGACCTGTTTCGTTCGCCGCTCCCGTCTTTTCGGAATTTCACCGCGCTTTCCCTCGAGCGCGCCTGGCGAGGTTAAGTGATGAAACAACTTGGCCCAACACGGAGATGCTCGTTGTCACGAGACCGGCGAATCCGACCGGAACCAACACTGATCTTTCGGTTCTTCGCCGTCGCCTGGGGCAATCGTCCGAGCCTCTGATCGTCGATGAATCGTTTCTCGAGTTTTCCCAGGCGACTTCGTCGTCAACGCTCCTTTCGGAGTTCCCGACGCTGGTTCTTCTGAGATCTCTCACCAAGTTTTATGCTCTGCCTGGACTTCGGCTGGGAGCCCTGGTTGCCGACGCATCGGTCGTAGCCGAATGGCGTAAGCAGCGCGAACCATGGCAGGTGAATGTGTTAGCCGAAGAAGCTGCCTTTGCGGCTATTGCGGATGAAGAACACGCGCGGAAAACAGTCGCATTCGTTCGGGACGAACGTAATTTCCTCCGAGCCGAGATCGAAACGATTCCAGGCGCCATAGTGCATCCGAGCGAGGCCAACTTCATCTACGTCACCCTGACGGGCCGGGCGCACGACTTGGTCGAACATTTCCGCGATAAGAAAATCTTGGTACGCGATTGCACGGGCTGGCCGGGATTGCCGGACGAAGCCATCCGAATTGCGGTACGTACGAGAGACGAGAACGAGCGTCTTCTCAAAACCTGGAAGGAATTCTCGTGCGCCTGATTCTTCTGTTTGCCGCGGCAGTCACGGCTTGGGCGGGAGGCTCCGAACGGATTGTCTCCACGGCTCCCAGCGTGACGGAAACCCTGTTCGCAATGGGACTGGGGGAACGTGTGGTCGGTGACACGATCTTCTGCAATTACCCACCACAAGCTGCGAATCTGCCCAAAATTGGGTCGCTGCTTCACCCCGATGTCGAGGCAATCGTGGCTCTTCATCCTGACCTGGTCGTGGTGCAAAACAAGTACCGGTCGTTGCCTGACCAGCTCACCCGGTTACACATCAAATACGTCGAGGTGCCAACCGATGAGCTGCAAGGAATTTTCGAGGGAGCGCGAGCGATCGGCCGCGCGACGGATTCAACCCAGGCTGCCGAGCAACTAATTGCGTCAATACAGCATCGGTTCGACCGCGTACGCAAACAGGCGGCGGGATTACCGAAGCCGCGCGTGGCCTTTATTGTGGGACATACGGGAAACCGGCTGGAAGGCTTAATAGCCGGTGCTGCTCATTCCTATTTTTCAGACTTGATCGAGATAGCAGGCGGAATCGATATCTTTGCCGATGCAGCCTCGCCCTATCCGCGCATTTCTCTCGAAGAAATCTTGTCTCGCAACCCCGATGTGATCTTGGAACTGAGCGGGCAAGAAAAGGAAAAGCAGGATCAGGTGCTCAAGTTGTGGTCCGAACATACAAGCATTCGGGCGGCAGCAAATCACAGGGTGTACGCAGTTCCGCCGGGTCCCTTTCTGATCCCAGGTCCGAGAGCCGCCGAGGCCGCAGAAGCGTTGTTTCAGATGCTCCATCCCAAGAGTGGGTCATGAATTTCTTCGAGTTGCAAA
>JBJMGJ010000376.1:0-5781 GCA_045807965.1 Bryobacteraceae bacterium
CGCCGGTCGTCAGAAAGAGAAGGGGGCATGAGTAACATCACACTGAAGGTGAATGGCAGGACGCACACTCTGGATGTGGAGCCGACTGCACCGCTGCTCTATGTCCTCCGCAATGACATCGGGCTCGAAGGTCCGCGATTCGGTTGTGGACTGGGTCAATGCGGAGCTTGCACAGTGATCATCAATGACTCGGCGGTTCGTTCCTGCCTCATGCCGGTGTCTGCCGTCAAGAGTGAGATCACGACGCTTGAGGGGCTCTCCTCGAACGGCAAACTGCATCCGCTACAACAGGCGTGGATCGATGAGCAGGTTCCCCAGTGCGGGTTTTGCCAGAACGGTCAGATTATGACGGCGAAGGCGATGCTCGACAAAGTTCCGCAGCCGACGGATGCACAAATTCGTGAGTCCATGAACTCGACAATATGCCGCTGTATGACCTACTACCGGATTCAGGCGGCAATTAAACGGGCGGCGCAAGCTATGGCCAAAGGACAGCCAGCTTCGGGAGAGAAGGCCGAGTTATGAACCTGTCTAGCGGGATCCCGAAACGCATCGAAAGCGTCCTGAGCACGGATCGTCGAGGTTTCCTGAAGAGCGCAGGCATGCTCGTTGTGAGCTTCGCGGCAGCTGGTGGTGCCGCGGTCACCGACGCCCTCAACCAGAACGCCGAAGCGCGAACTGCGGGTCCTTACGCTGATCCCGACTTCCGGCAACTCGATTCCTGGATCGTCATCCATGAGAACAATACGGCCACGTTTTACGTGGGAAAAACCGATCCCGGCCAGGGCACTGGGACCGGCTTCCGGCAATTGATGTCTGACGAGCTGGACATTGCCTTTGAGCAGACGACCTGCGTCATGGGTAGCACGGATGTGACGGTCGATCAGGGCGGGTCTGGCGGTTCGTCGGCGATGGAGAGAGATTCCTGGCCGATGCGGCGCGCTGCTGCTGAAGCCCGACGGACACTCCTCGAGCTGGCATCGTCGCAGCTGGGAGCGCCTGTTGACGAGCTGGTTGTCAGCAATGCAGTGATCCGCTTGAAGGCCGACCCGTCCAAACATGTAAGTTACGGAGAACTGATTGCCGGTAAGAAGTTCAATGTTACCCTGACGGGCGCGAACATCAACTCCGTCACGGGGGTCGCCAAGGTAAAGCCCTTGGCAGAGCTTAAGTACACCGGACAACCTTTACAGCGCGACGACATTCCAGCCAAGGTGGACGGCTCACAGAAGTGGGTTGCCGGCGTTAAGCTGCCCGGTATGGTTCACGCGCGGAACGTGAAGCCTCCGTTCGCTTGCGCGAAGTTGACGGGCGTTGATGAATCCACGGTTCGGAAGCTGCCGGGGTTCATCAGGGTCATCAGGGAAGGGAATTACGTCGCGATCGTCTGCGAGCGCGAGGAGCAGGCCATCAGGGCGGCCCGCGAGCTCAAGACCACGTGGGAGAAGCCGGACACCGCGCCATTTCCCGCCTCAGATAACTTGTTCGGCTATATTCGTGACGCCAAGGCCACAACGGAGTCCGAACCCATCGTCAGAGGAGATCCCGATTCGGCATTTTCAGAAGCCGCGAAGACTATTGAGGTCGAGTACGAAGTTCCGTTCCAGGGACATACTTCGTTTGCCGGCGCGCTTGCGGTCGCTGATCCGTCGAACGGGCAGATGACGATCTACTCGAATGACATGAAGTCTTACAGCATGAGAACCGGCATCGCCGCATTTCTCAAGATGCCTCGAGACCGAGTTCGGGTCACATATATGCAAGGCCCGCAGTGCTATGGCCGAAGCGCCGCGGAAGACGCGGCTTTTGAGGCTGCCTGGATAGCCCGAGAGATTGGTCGTCCCGTTCGCATGCAGTGGATGAGGCATGAGGAGACGGCTTGGGACACAAAGGGGCCGGCCTACGTTGTAAAAATGCGGGGAGCACTGGATTCCGCGGGGCGCCTGGTCGGGTATGAGTTCAAGGCCCGCTCGTGCGACCACAACCATGTCGGATACAACGAGCACGACACGGTACTGATTGCTCAGCTAATGGGTTCAAGGAGAGCCAAACCGGCGCGGGGTGGTTACGATGCGCCTTCCGACATGTATGCGATTCCCCATCGCCGCATGAGTGGCGACGTGGTCAGCCTCCCTCTCGTTTGGGAAACACCGCTTCGTACAGGCAATCTGCGCGATCCGAACGGTCCGCAGCCGACTTTTGGCGCGGAATCATTCATCGACGAATTGGCCGCCGCGGCAAACACCGATCCTCTCGAGTTTCGTCTCCAAATGCTCAAGGCAGCGACCACCGACGACGCCGGGTTCCGGCGGGCGCGGTCCATTGCGGTGCTGAAAGCCGCTGCGGAGGCTTACGGTTGGGACCCGCGTCCATCGCCCAAGCCCCTCGCCAAAGGCAACATTTTGACCGGACGCGGCATTGCATACTCATTCCGAGGCCAGACCGTTGTCGCGCAGATTGCCGAGGTAGAAGTCAATCGCGCTACGGGTCGTGTGTGGGCGAAGCGATTGGTTTGCGCTCATGATTGCGGTCTCGTCGTTAATCCTGAGAGCCTTCGGCGCACGGTGGAGGGCGCCACGATGCATGGCTTAAGCCGTGCACTCCACGAGGAAGTTCGGTTTGACACCGAAAAGGTCACAAGTGTGGACTGGATGTCCCATCCGACGCTCCGTCACGCGGACACCCCGGAGCGTATCGACGTTGTCTTTGTAAATGGAGACCCGAATCCAGATCGTCCCGATCTCCGGCCCTACGGTGCAGGGGAAGCGGCGCTCAAACCAATGCTGGCCGCTATCGGGAACGCCATCTATGACGCCACGGGAGTTCGCATCCGAAGGGTGCCGTTCCGGGATGAGCGTGTGCTCGCCGCGCTCAGAGCCGCGGACGTGTAATTCACCCCTCTAGCTGTTAGTGGCTAAATTTGAGTCTAAGGTCACGGGAGGAAATTCCCATGTACGGATCATTGTTTTCTTTGGACTGGTGAACGCGTTGTCCAGCTGGGGCAGCGCGCAATCCGAACGGACAGGCGGCGACTTCGGAAAAGGCCGTGCTGCGGATTGAGCCGAATTGTTGAGTGCGATCCTGAAGGGCGACGCTTCCGCTGATGAACGCTATCTTGCGAGCACGTTTGCCTTACCGGACCCGATGGCACCATGAGGACAGAGCACAATCAATTGCCGATCTGAATCGGGCGCTCTAAAACTCACTTCGGCATCGCTCGACGGCGCCAAGGTTCAGGTTTATGACAACGCCGCAGTCGTGACCTACAGCAGCAACGATAAAGGCAGTTACAAAGGGAAGGACATCAGCGGTACGACCCGATGGACGGATGTATTCGTGAACCGCAACGGCCGTTGGCAGCTTGTGCCATCGCAAGGCACCATGGCACCGAAGTAGGCCGCGTCGTTGTACCTAATGCAATTCGTCGCCCTAGACCAGCGCTCCGCCAGAGCCGGGACCATTGGGTAGGCACACCTTGCCTGTGGGATATTCGGGCGGCACGCTACCCTAAAGGTGCAGCCCGTGCGATCCGTCAAGAAACCCGAAGTGATGAGTCCAGCCGGACATTGGCGGCAGCTAAACGCAGCCATTGAAGCCGGGGCGGACGCCTGCTATTTCGGCCTTAAGCATTTCAGTGCGCGCGCGAAGGTAGGGTTTGATCTCGCCGAACTTCCTGACGTAATGCGAACACTCCACCGCCGCGGTGTGCGTGGTTATCTTACGTTCAACACTCTGGTGTTTGAACACGAACTTGGTGACGCCGCGAGTGCTATTGGCGCCCTCGCTGAGGCAGGCGTGGACGCGCTCATTGTGCAGGACTTGGGTGTGCTCCGGCTGGCTCGTGAGATCGCGCCCGACCTCGAACTTCACGCCTCTACTCAGACGAGCATCGCAAGTGCCGAGGGGGTGGCTTTCGCGCTGGAGCAAGGCGCTCACCGTGTCACACTAGCCCGTGAATTGTCATTGGAAGAAGTGGCTGTTATCCACGAGAAGACCGGGGCTGATCTTGAAATCTTCGTGCATGGCGCCTTGTGTGTGTCCTACTCGGGTCAGTGCTTCTCATCCGAAGCTTGGGGCGGCCGCAGCGCCTATCGCGGACAGTGTGCACAAGCTTGCCGATTACCGTACGAGATGTTGGTTGACGGGAAGCTGAAACCGCTCGCTGATGCTCGCTACCTTCTCTCGCCCGGAGATCTCTCGGCGCTGCATCATGTCCCCCAGGTCATCGAGGCAGGCGTTAGTTGTCTCAAGATCGAAGGCCGATACAAGGATGCGGATTACGTCGCTCTGACCACCCGGAGCTATCGACAGGCCGTCGATGACGCCTGGGCCGGTCGGCCGTTGTCTGTCACACCACGGGAGGAGTTGAATCTCGAGCAGGTCTATTCGCGTGGCCTCGGGCCGTATTTTATTTCCGGCGTCAACCATCAGAACGTGGTGAAGGGGCGCAGCCCACGTCATCGCGGGGTCAAGATGGGGGTAGTTACCGAGGTTCGCGAAGCGAGTGTTCGCATTGAACCTGCGGCCGCCTACGAAGTGGCACCTCTTAAGCCTGGGGACGGCATCGTATTTGATGCTGCCGATTGGCGCAGCCCGCAAGAAGACGAGGAGGGTGGTCGGATCTATCAAGTGGAGCCCAATTTGGATGGCCGGCTAGAGTTACGGTTCGCGAATAACACCGTCAACTTTCGCCGCATCCGTCCCGGCGATCTCGTCTGGCGTACCCACGACCCGGAGTTGGACCGCGATGTGCGTCCTTTCCTCGATCCTGCAGCCCCGGTTAGCAAGCAATCCGTCACCGTCGACGTGACAGCGCGCGAGAACAAACCACTCCAAACGAAGTGGAGCTTGATGACGGGAGAGTCCGTGGTAGTGCAGTCCGAAGATCCACTGGGTCATGCCCAAAACCGTGGCTTGGCGGAGGAAACGTTGAGAGACCAATTCGGCAGGCTCGGCAACACGCCCTACGAACTCGCCGAAGTATGTACGGACATCGAAGGTTCGATCTTTGCGCCGGCCTCCTTGTTAAACCGCATGCGTCGCGAGGCCGTCGACAAACTGCGGGAACTCCAATCGCGTCCTCTAGTGCGCCAGATCTTTCCGCCACCAAACCTGCAACGCGCGTTGCGCACAGGAACGATGGCTCCCGCGCGCCTTCATCTTCTCGTGCGCAATAGCGGCCAACTCGAAGCCGCCATCGCCGCGCGACCGGACAGCATCACGCTGGACTATCTGGACCTGTTTGGATTACGTCCATCTGTGGCGCGCGTCAAGGCCGCGGGTCTTGAGGTTCGGGTTGCAAGCCCGCGGGTTTTGAAAACAGGCGAGGCCCGTATTGTCGATTTCCTGGCAAGTCTGGACTGCGCAGTATTGATTCGCGATGCTGGGGCTTTCTCCGCTATTCGGCGCAAAACCACGCAGCCGTTGATTGGCGATTTCAGCTTGAATGCGGCCAATACATTGACCGCCGAAACGTATCTTGATCTCGGCCTCTCACGCCTCACCCCAACGCACGATCTCAATGCCGCGCAGATCGCCACGTTGGCGAAGACGATTGGACCTGAGCGCATGGAAGCAATCGCGTACCAGCATCTGCCCGTGTTCTATACCGAGCACTGCGTGTTTTGCCGGTTCCTTTCTACTGGCACGACCTACAAGGACTGTGGCCGACCCTGTGAGGAACATCGCGTTGCTCTTCGCGATGCGCAAGGCCGAGCACATCCTGTCGTGGCCGATGTCGGTTGCAGAAACACAATTTTCGGAGCGGAAGCGCAGGAGGCG
>JBJMGJ010000377.1:0-4184 GCA_045807965.1 Bryobacteraceae bacterium
AAATTCATCGGAGGCACTTCAGGACGAACAAACGCCACAATCTGGCCATGCGCGAATGGCTGCGTACCGCGACGCAGCTCAGCATTCACCTTAATCTGCGAGATCGTTTTGTTCGCGCCCGTCACCTTCAACGAGTACGCGATCGCTCCGTCATAGATCGCATTCGGTGTGAACTCGAGCGCTACTCGGAAGAATAGAGCGCTCTTGCCGGGCACCTCCATCCCGACGGCATAACTGCTCCAGAGCAAAGCTTCCGCCGCGGGTCTGTCGCTCTCGTCAATACTCCACTGCTGACACACTTCGCTCAACTTACTACCGTCAGCAGCCCACAGTCCGACTATTTCCGTTCCGGCCGGCAAATCCCCGAAGTTGTGCTCGCTTGCCTCCATTCGACCAAACCGGGCGCTCCCTCCGCTGCGCTCAGTAATATCGGGGCCTTTGCCGTACTGAACGCTTAGCGTTAACACCGGAACTGTGCCATCTTGCAGGCGGGCAGTACGCGCTCCACCCTGTTCGGAGAAGCGAATACCGTAGGTGACGCCGAGAAACATCGGCCTATGGAAGTCGGCCGTGAGTTTCGTGATCGTCAGACCGTTCGTACGGCCCAATCTCCCTAGGCATGCGAGCGCACCAAGGGCTCCGAATACGACTTGTTGGCCGTACGCAGTTTTGGAGGCGTAGTCGGGCGATAGATGCAGAGGATTGCGATCTCCCGAAGCATCCCGGAACAACTCAAGATCCGCCTGTGCAAATCGCACGGTTTGCGTGTCTGGAGGCGTGCTCATGACAAAGAACTGGCGCGCGGACGCAGGACAAATGTGTTACGGACAGACAACATAAGCGACGAGGCGCAGTCCTTATACGAGAGCCATTTGCGGGGCAAAACTGGCGCTTCGCACTAAGTCGAGCACAGGAAGTCCCGAGTTCCGGATCTGAGTAACGGTCGCTTCGTTCTGTTTTTGCGCGACAACCAGATGGTCCGCCCACCCGAGCACAGCGTCCAAACGCGCTTCCATCAGACGCCCGATGTGCGGAATAGACTCGAGAATAAAGTTGCGATTGCTTCCGTAGATCGTCTCGAGCTGGATGTGCGCATCGAACACTCGTACATCACGTCCTTTGCCAATCAGTTGCTCGAGCAGGGAGACCACCGGACTTTCCCGGAGATCGTCGGTATTTTCCTTGAATGCAAGACCGATGACGCCGAGCCGCTTCGCCGGCAAATCGAGTACGGCGCTCAACGCTCGTGTCAAATGATCTTCGTTACTAGGCAGCACCGATTCGAGCAAGGGCAACGTCAAATCCAGACGTCCCGCCCGATAGACCAGAGCGCGCAAATCTTTAGGCAGGCAAGAGCCGCCAAAGGCGAACCCCGGCTTCAGATAAGCGGCCGAAGCGTTCAGCTTGACGTCGGCGCAAACGGTATCCATGACTTCCGTCGCATTAACGCCCAATTTTTCACTGAGCGCTCCAATTTCGTTCGCAAACGCAATCTTGGTGGCGTGAAATGCATTGCAGGCGTACTTGATCATTTCCGCAGTCCGGAGTGATACGAGAGAAGCGGGCACGTTCAGGCCGCTGTACAACCCGGCGACTCGCTGAACCGCTGCCGCATCATCTCCGCCCACGACGACCAGTGACGGTTCCATGAAATCCCTGACAGCCACGCCTTCGCGCAAAAACTCGGGGTTCGAGACGACCGGGACGTTCTCCCCCAGAATAGGCATGACAAGCTCCTCACAAGTGCCCGGGAACACCGTGCTGCGAATCGCCACGATCAGAGGTTTACTGCGTGCCGCGAGCGATCCGGCAATCTCAGTCACCACGCGACGCAACTGCTCCAGCCCTAAGTTGCCGTTCTTTTCAGAAGGCGTGCCCACGCAGATAAGCGCGACATCCGCATCGGCAATTGCTTCCGGCAATGAAGTGCTGGCGGTGTAGAGCCCGGCGTTGACGTTCTCTCGGATCAGTTCTTCGAGCCCCGGCTCAAAGAATGGCGCCTGTCCCCGCAGAACTGAATTCACCTTATGTTCGTCGCGATCAACGCCGACGACCGCATGCCCCAAGCTACTCAGGCAAGCACCTGTAACGCAGCCTACGTAGCCAAGACCGACGACGGCGACTTTTGTAGACGGAAAGAAATCCTTCAAAACCCTGGTTATCCCTTTGCCGGATCAGGCCGGCTCCCTCTATCTTATCGGCTGGAAGCACGCTGACAACTACGACAGGATTTCCTCAATCTCGCGGGCAGCCTCAGCGAATGCCAGTACTGTTCCCTCGGTACCCGCCGTAATAGTCGTGGCAATCCGCACCCGGGATTCTCCCCCCGTCTCAACGAGGAGAGCACGCCCCGGCAATTTCAGCCCATACCCGGGTGAGTACCAGGAGTCTTTCGAGGTCATCTGGCCTGAGGACTGGAACGAGAAGCGGGAACTGCCAGACCCTAACTGCCAGATCTGCTCGCACGCCAGATCTCCGGGTCCCTCGATTTCATCAAGAACGACCAATCGAGCGCCGGCGAGGCGTGCGCGCCTGCGATGTGAGAAACCTGCGTACGTGCACTCCGCATCGACGGCGCAGCCATCGGCAGTTGCCTTCCATGCGCGCATAGTGACGCAAGGTTTGGACGACCATCGGAAGGGCCCCGCGGGCGCACCCTGATCTGTCGCGTTCACCCGCACTGTGCTGTGCGCTTCTGAACCCCGAAACCAGTTCCGTTCAGCGGGATCGCCCATATAGGCGTACGTTCCCGGGTCGACGAGAATCCTCTCGTCACCCGATTCGAGAACGATGCTCAGCGTATCCGAGTGACTGTGGCCCGCACCACCATACCCGAAAGGTCCGCAATCCATTTGGAGCGCAAGCCAGTCATTTCGAAGAAACAGAGCCCCGCTATCCGGAAAATAACGGCAGGCGTCGTGTCCCCGCGGCTTGTCCGCCGCTTGCTCTAGAACGTCCCCTCCCAGCCACCAGGCTGCCTGTTGTGCAAGTTCGCTACCCGTGCCAATCCACTCATTCCGGTCGAACAGGATGCCGCATGTGCCCAAGGTCGCCCGCCCGAACTGATCACGGGCGCCATACGGATGAAACAGACGACCGCCATCGTCGTCTCCCTGAAAGCTGATTTGGCGATTCGAACCCAAGAGCGCGTGGAGGTACTCTGCCATGCGCAGGAGAGCGGCATTCATCTCCGCCGGCCTGCCCGCAAGCAAATAGAAAAGAACGAAGAAGTCCACCGCGTAAACGTGATAGTAGGTTGATTGCTCGAAATGAGAACCGTCCGGCTTCATCTGGAAATCGAGTTGGGCCAAGACGATCCTGCCGGCGCGCGCACGCCATTGCTCCGCACCCTTGAAGTTCGGAAAAAGAACGCCTAGCGCGTACAGCGCCACGGCCTCGCCCAGGAGATGGGTATTGGGAGAGAAGTAAACGGAAAGGTTTTGGTAAAGATGCCGGCCGTGCCGGTAAAGTGCCGTCAGAAAAGTCCGGCGAAAGCGGTCAGACATCTCCGAACCGACGAAGTGGTATACCCAGATCCACGACAATGCCCGGAAGGCTACCTCGAGGGCGCTGGTCCAGTTAATGCCGCGTTGAAACGGATTCTGATCGATCCAGCTATCGATTTGCCGGAATATTTCTTCGGTATACCTCTGATCGTGTGTCAGAAGGTGTGCCTGGGCAAGCAAGACCAGATGCTGATGCCGATTCAACTCCCAGATGAACTTGTGATCCCCCACCGCCGAGAATTCGAGGTAAGGGATACGACGGAAATAAGCAATTGCGGACTCTTTGTCATGACGATAGTCCCGCCTCCATTGGATCTCCCGACCGGTCTCGATTTCCACCGCCAGCAGCGGGAAGCGGTGCCCGAGAATCTGCTCGGCAGTGGCGATGACTTCGCCGGCATACTCGGAACCGCGCAGCGCATCGGCGATGCTGACGGGATTCGGAAGATGAAGAGTTCCTCGCTCCGCGCCGGAAAACCGTGGCTGTCTGGCGAGAAGGAACAGATTTGCCGCTTCCTGGCGAGCGCGGAATGATATCTCCGCAAACGAACGCATAGTAGTAGTTCAGCCTGCTTGTTAGCTCAGAATTTTCTGACCACCGACGGACGTTAGTTTCAGGACCAAAGTCGCCGATAGTGAGAAGTATAGGGAGAAAGTACGTTCCGGCCCCACTCCAGA
>JBJMGJ010000378.1:0-6824 GCA_045807965.1 Bryobacteraceae bacterium
CCCTCCCGCGCGATAGAAGTCAAGAGCGACTACAGCCCCAAGGCTTCCCTCCGTCACACTCTCGAGATCTTCCAATGTTCGGAAGCGCGCATCGTTGGTACCAACTAAAACGTCGCCAGGAAGCAGCGAAGCTCGTTCCGCGGCGCCTCCTGTTATTAGTTCAAGAATCATCATTCCGAGCGACCGATCTCTCAATCGAACCGGGCGGACCACGGCACCCAGGGTGAAACGCGACTTGTAGCGCCTGAGAAACAACTGCACTGTACGACTCGGTATGGCCAACGCTAAGCCACCGCTGATGACCATCGTATTAATGCCGACCACCTGACCACGGTAGTCGGCAAGCGGTCCGCCCGAGTTCCCAGGCGCCAACCGCACGTCGGCGTAGATTCCAGTCTGCCCGCCCATTGGAGGGGCGATTCCGACTGAATGCACGATTCCGCTCGAGACCGCGCCAACGAACCCGAGTGGGTTACCTACCGCGAACACCTGAGTTCCAGGCCGCAGCGTGTCCGAATCGCCCAGCGGCGAAGCGGGGGCCCGCAACCCCTGAACACCTAGCAGCGCCAAGTCCCTTCGTTCGTCCACGCGTAAGACTGTCGCCGCGAGACGATCTCCTTCCCACGACGCAACCGTAACGGATGTCCCCCGGACGACATGAGCGTTGGTCAGGACCTGGCCTTCGGTCACAATTGTTCCTGTGCCCGTTCCCGATACTCGGGAAGAACCGCTTAAAACCTCGACCGCCGACCGACGGAGCATTTCAACAATCCGCCCTGGTACTGGTAACGGCACTTCATTTACTCCTACCCGGCCGTTCTTCAACCGTAATGTCGCCCTCGAGTTTCTCGCCGCCCCGAACCAGTAAAGCGTCTACCTTACGTCCAACGCTATCGCCGCGAAGCATAGCCTGTAACTCATCTACGTCAACGATGGGCGTGCCGTTCAGAGCGACGAGGATATCTCCCAATTGCCAGCCCGCCTTCTCTGCCGGCGATTCGTGCTCGACACTCAAGAGAATCAACCCATATTCGTGATTCAACCCGAGCTTTTCACGCAGTGAGGCGGGGATGGGAACAGGTTGAGCGCCGACCCCGAGATATCCACGCCGGATACGTCCCTGTTTTAGGATTTCCTCCGCCACTCGTTTCAAGGTCGAGACCGGAACGGCTAGACCAGAGTGGCGCAGGAGTGCTGGTGTCGCCATGCCGATGAGCGCGCCATTCGCATCTACCACCGCCCCGCCGGATTGCGACGGGTATAGATTCACATCTAAACGGAGAAACTGATCGAGCGTTCCACCGCGCCAAGTCCGTCGACTGCCGCCGACCGCGCCCATAATGCCCAAGCTAGCGGAAGGACCCACATCCGTCGTTAGGCCGATAACGGCAGTCAGCTCTCCAGCTTTGATTGATGCCGGATCGCGAGACGGAAGCGGCTGAAGCGACATGTCATCGGGACGCAGAATTGCGAGGTCAAGGCTGGGCTCCCGACCTATGACTGTACCTGTCGATTGCTCACCAGATGCCGTCTGCAAAGGGATGCCGGAATCGCGTTTTACCGCATGATGAGCCGCGGCGATCAGGTTTCCTTCCAGGCTTACACCGCTTGTCGTTCGATACGGGGCCGCTTTTACCGCCACTACACCAGTCGACGCTTTTCCGACAAGCTCGACCAGCGCTTGCGAAAGCGTGCTTAATTCGCCACTAATTCCACTCATGGCTTCAGTGTGCGTCGCTGGCGGACACCTTCACATCAGCCATTCGGGCAGGCCTGGGGGAATTTATTGTACCCGCCACTCCTGAATCCCGGCCGATGCGTTGGGCTGCAGTTCCAAAACGAGGCGTAGCGCGTTGGTCTGCACCGGCTTGAAGTCGACGTGGTTGTACCGGTCTTGATTTAACTCGTAAGCGCCTCGGGCTTCGACAGGCTGCCACTCGTTTCCATGTCGGTAAAGCACCTTCCAACCCTTGGGCAACTGGATCTGCCTGTTGCTTCTTTCAGCGAACCAGTACACCTCGGAGCTGTGTACGGTCGTGGTCTGAGGGAAATCATACTGGATCCACTCGCTGGACCCCTTTTTGGGCAGCCAATCGTAGAACGAACTCGTGTCGCTCGAAGAGGTGGGTTCTTCCTGATCGGCCACAAGTTTCGGATCGCGAACGCCGTTCTCCGCCACGTTTGGGCCGGATGAGGTTACTTTACTCTTCGTGGCCAGGGTCGGATACGGGGTCGGATGGGTCGTGGACTCTGAGGTTGCAATCCATACCTCCATCTGCCCCGGCCCCCGATTCGCCCACGCGTAGTAAGGAATCGCTGTGAATGGTTCCCGCGTGTGCTTCAGATTGTGCTTTTCGTCATAGCTGTAACCGTCCGCCTGTCCTTTGATCAGTTCCACGCCGTTTAGCAACGTTGGTTCGAAATGAGTCGTAAGCTTCTCGTTTCCGCCAAGTACGAGATTGCGGACGTGCTTATCGGGACTGTCCACCCATTCGGCGGCATAGACCAAGGGGCCGCGTTGCAAGGCAACTCGCCCCACGTCGGCGCTCACCTTCTGATTTGCGGTAACCCGGCGAACGGGCATGGGAAGCGTCAATTCGATCGCGTCCCCCGCTTTCCAGTTGCGACTTATGACTGCGTATCCCGCCTCCACTTTCAAGGGTTCTTCTCGCCCATTTACTTTTAGATGAATTGGACCAGCCGAGTTCCCGTCCGCAAAGCGATATAGATCGCCCGCGACCACTTCGTTGCGCGCCCATCCGGGAATCCTCATGCGCACATTGAACTGGCCCGGCTGCTCTGGATTGAGCGTCACCTTGACATCGCCATCCCACGGATAGCGGGTTTCTTGCGCCACCTTCAGCTTCTCTCCGGAGCTCAAGCTAATGTCGGCTGTGTTGCTCATGTAGAGGTTTACGTACAGATCCCGTCCGCGCTGTGCGTAGATGTAGCCAGGAATGGACGGCATAAACCGGGTGATGTTACCCGGGCAGCACGCTACACCGAACCAGGGACTGCGCTGGTGCTGTCCATTTGATTCGAGTGGATTCGGGTAAAAGTAGGTCTTGCCATCCAGGGACACGCCCGAGATCAATCCGTTGTAAAGCGTGCGTTCCAAAACGTCCACGTATTTCGCATCACCGTGCAGCAGAAACAGCCTCTGGTTCCAGAAATCGTTGCCAACGGCCGCGCAGGTCTCGTTGTACGCCGACATGTTAGGCAATTGGTAATCGGCCCCAAACGCCTCACCTTCGCCGAGCGCCCCTATACCGCCCGTGATGTACAGCTTCTTGTCGACCACGTTCTGCCAGATGGTGTCGATTGCCTTTAGATAGGCGGCATCTCCAGTGAGCGCGGCAACGTCCGCCATGCCTGAATACATGTAAGTGGCGCGAACGGCGTGCCCTTCCGCCTCCGTCTGGTCAACGACTCTCAAGTCCGCCTGGTTGTAAGCCCGCCCACCCGGACCTCGGCTGTCCAGGAAGAACTTCGCCAATTCCAGGTATTGAGTCCGTCCGGTTACGCGATATAGCTTCACCAGGCCCATCTCCACAATCTGGTGGCCGGAGTAAATCTTCCGTTTGCCAGGGCCGAAGGTGCTGACCAGGAGATCGGCACTCTTCAACGCCACGTCCAGAAGCTTCCGCTCGCCGGTTGCCTGATAGTGAGCGACAGCAGCTTCGTAAAGATGGCCAAGGTTGTAGAGTTCGTGGCTTAGAACCTCTTCGTTTTGCCAGCGTTGAGCGCCAGCCCAAGGATGCGGATGTTGCGGATCGATGGTCCTCGTGGTGTAGATGTATCCATCCGGCTCTTGAGCGGCGGCAATTTTGTCGATCAGTCCATCTACATAGGCCTTCAGCTTCGGGTCCGGATTGACCCGAAGCGTGTATGACGCTCCCTCAATCACTTTGTACGGGTCCGTGTCGTCAAACGGAAAAGGCGGATAGTGCTTGTCCTTGATGTTTACGCCCCGGAGCACCTCCGCGGCCCGAACGAAGTTCTCCACCCGTCCCGTCCGCTCGCACTGATCGAATGCTGTCGGAATACTGACCTTCCGGTTGGTCTCGATCTTCGGAGCCCAAAATTGATCGTTCACACGTACTTGAGTGAACGGAACAGGTTCGATCGGGTAGTCACGCTTCGATGTTACTGGTTCTTTGGCGGTCTGGCTGGTCTGCGATTCCAAGAGAACGGCAAACGTGGCCAGGATCGTGAACGAAAGGAAACCGAATGAAAGTCGCATACGAGAAGTTATTGTGGGAGCGAGCTTGGCGCCGGGCGATTTGTCCCGAACCGACTGACGAGAATTCTGGCCCGCTCCGGTGAAGTCAAAGCAATTGTATAGTGAGTCTACTCGCAGAAGCTACGATGCTTCTCGGCACAATGCAGGAGAGGGAAACGTGAAATTGGTAGTGTGCTTGGCGCTTCTTTGTTCGACGGTATCGTCGGCTGAAACACAACCCAAAAAGCCGGAAACGCTGAAGGGGATCTTGTTGGAGTCGCTCCGCACGACCCACAACCAGAAGGAATGGTTCGTACCGGTGAGCGTCGCCGTTGAGGGCTTAACGCCGGAACAGGCGAAATGGAAGGATAAAAGCGGCAATCACTCGATTGGGCAGCTGACAAACCATCTTGCTTTTTGGAACGGCGAGGAGTTGGCCAAGTTCAAAGGCGAGAAGCCGTCGCCCTACGGAGGGAACAACGAGGAGACGTTCAATAGTTTCGATAGCAAGACCTGGAACGAAACCGTGAAGCGACTCGATACCGTCCTGACCGAGTGGGAAAAAGCCGTGGAAGCGGCCGACGACAACAAGTTGAAATCGTGGGCCTCAACCATCGAACATATCGGAACGCATAATGCGTACCACATCGGACAGATCGTTTATATCCGGAGACTCCAAGGTTCCTGGGATGCTTCGAAGGGAGTGAAATGAGTTCGCCGCTAGCTCTCGAGAGCGGTCCCGCCTTCGTTTCTCCGTCGTGATTAGAAGTTGATCCACGTTTTTCAACCGCTCGATGTGGCCATCCAGCTTGCTATCGCTGTCGCAATCGGCATGCTCGTCGGTTTGGAACGCGAGTGGTCTTAGAAAGATCTAGGAACCCGGACTTTCGGCATCACGGCCATCGCGGGAACATTGAGTGTTCTCGCGGGTCCCGTCTTCGCGTACCTCACCTTTGCGGCTTCCTCCTGATCGTCGCTCTGGCTGCATTCCGTAGCCTTCGCGACGGGAAGCCTGTTGCCACGACAACATCGGCAGGGGTCATCGTTACGTTTCTCCTGACCCGGCCTGTGGCTACTGCAGTATGTCGCTGATCGGTGGTTCGGAGTTTGGGAGCCGCACTCCCAGTAACGACGCCAGAGTGGGAGCAATTTCCATGTTTGAGAGGGGTCCGAGGCTCAAGCCTTTCTTGATTCCGTAGCCGCTAGCAATGAAGATGGCTTGCATGTCAGGATCCGTATTCAGGTAGCCGTGTGCTCCGACCGACGGGTCAACTGCGTCGATTGCGGGGCCTGCTCCCTTTCTTTCCCCTGCCAAGCCGTAACCCGGTTTGGCGAGAACAATCAGATCTGGCATTTGCCTGTTGGCACTCAAAAGCGGATAGCCGAATGCGGAAAATTCGGCCGGCTTCAGAACTCGTCCGACGCCTTCCGTGGAACTGAATACGCGCGCGATTTTCTCAACAAGTTCTGCTCCTCGGCTATCCCTGAAGTAGATCATGCCGCTTCCGCCCTCCGGCATTACCTGAATCTCCGGCCCGAAATGTGCATTATTCAGAACGTTCCTCAGCCAAATCTGCTTTTCGACGCTCTTGAATCCATGATCTGAAACGACGATCGCTCATTAGTCTTTGACTATCTGCCGTCTTTACGTAAGTGCTATTCGGGTAGGAGGCGCATTCCGCACAAACATGTAGGCTGCAGCTTCGAGGAGTACGAAGCAGCGCAATTTGACGATTACCAGCGCGGAGAACTCGATATCGCGCTCTCCATCCACCAGGCTTTGCATCGATGTTTTGTCCTCTGTACTTGGCAGTACGGGGAAGCTCGGATGCGAATGCCATTCGCCCAGATAATTAAAACGGCGATAGTCGGAACCGGTCCGTTGAAAAAAGTCTTCGAGGGCTGCAGCATGTATTCCGGGCTTCGTACAAAATGCGCCGCCGTGACGGTCGTCTCGTCAACCGAGAATTCGACGATGGAAAAATGACTTGGGGCGGTTTGTTCGCCCATCAGGATCACCGCCGATTTCGCGACGTCCGGCCCGCCTTAAGTGCTTACGGAGGCGCGTGCGCTGATCATTCGGAAAATTGATCGTGACCATCGAAAGCCGAAGGAAAGAGTTCGCGGAGCAACTCCGACAAACAATCGCTTAGGAGACAAGGGCACACCCCACGTAGCCGCCGGCCGCTACTTCAGCGCACCTTTGCGCGTAGATCGGAAAGCCTCCGATGTACGGCATAAATACACGTGGCTTGCCGGGAATATTCGCTCCCAGATACCACGAATTGGCCATTGGAAACAGGGTGCAATTCGCAACATCATTGACGTGCGTGACCCACTCGTCTTCCGCCTTCAAGCTCGCTTCGATAGTTGCCAATTGGTGCTCTCGCAAGTACGCCAGGCAATCCGTGATCCAGTCGACATGTTGTTCGATCGATACAACCATGTTGCTGAGAACAGAGGGGCTGCCGGGTCCGGTGATGGTGAACAGGTTCGGAAAGCCGGACATCATGATGCCTAGATACGTGCGTGGACCTTCGGACCATTTCTGGTTCAGTGTGAGACCTGCCCGGCCACGGATCTCGATGTTGCTCAACGTGCC
>JBJMGJ010000379.1:0-11553 GCA_045807965.1 Bryobacteraceae bacterium
ACACTCAATCACAAAACAACAAACTACAAATCTGAAGTGCGGTTTCGTTCCGGCAACTCGAGCGCCCGGAGTACACGACGCTTCTGAGTGAGCAAGCAAGCATTCTTGTATCCGAGAACGACATGAAATGGTTGCTGATCCATCCCGAAGTGGACCGCTTTGACTTCGCTCATGCGGATGCTCTGGTTGCTTTCGCCGCCAAGAACAACCAGAAGGTAAGAGGGCACAACCTCTGCTGGCATAACCAGATGTCCACATGGTTTCAGTCCGTTGCGACTCCGGAAAACGCAGCGGATCTGCTACGCCGGCACATCGCGGAGGTCGCGGGCCATTATCGCGGGCGCATCCATTCCTGGGATGTTGTGAACGAGGCAATCAATGTAGACGACGGGCGTCCGGACGGTCTGCGGAAATCACAATGGTTGAACCTGCTCGGACCTCAGTATCTCGATATCGCTTTCACGGCCGCCGCGAAGGCCGACGGGCAAGCCATCCTGACTTATAACGACTACGATCTGGAGCAAGACTCGCCCAAGCACGAAGCAAAGCGTGCGGCCGTCCTCGGGCTTCTGACTTCGATGAAGAGTCGCGGCATACCCGTCCAGGCGCTTGGCCTTCAGGCGCACCTCCACGCCACAGGCAAGCCGGAGGATTGGTCCGGTTTTGAGCGGTTCCTTGATTCCGTCGACAAGTTAGGGCTTCAGATGTTCATCACGGAGTTGGATGTTGACGACACCGAACTCCCCGGGAATGTCTCTGAACGAGACGCCGCGGTCGCGAAGCTTTACGGTGATTTCTTGAACCGCGTCCTTTCCCGGAAGTCTGTCAAAGCGGTTCTGACATGGGGAATCTCGGACGCCAACACTTGGCTGAATGGCCGGCACCGAAGGCCGGACGGTTTGCCTAAGCGGCCGTTGCCCTTCGACGCGGAGATGAAGCCCAAACCCGCCTTCTATGCCATGCTCGAGGCAATCAACAGTGCCCCGGCAAGGTCGTGAGCCGAGCGCGATTTGGGTGGTTCACACTATAGCCGGAGCAGATACTCGCCCTCGTTCTCATGAAGATAACTGACATCCGCGCGTACACGGTAACCGTTCCGTTACAGGCCGCGCTTCGCCACGGAAACGGCTGCCACTGGGGACGTTTCGTCCGCACCATTGTGGAGGTCGAGACTGACAACGGCTATGTGGGTCTGGGCGAGATGGGTGGCGGCGGTGAATCAGCGGAAGCCGCCATCCGAGCGCTCAAAGCCTACCTTGTTGGTCACGACCCTGTTCGTCTCGAAGAAATGCGGTTTCGCATCGCGAATCCGACTGCGTCTCTCTACAACAATCGAACCCAATTGCTGGCTGCCCTCGAATTCGCCTGCCTGGACATCATGGGGCAAGCGTGGGGAGTTCCGGTCCACGCGATTCTCGGAGGCAAAGTGCGCGATCGGGTTCCCTTCGCCTCCTATTGCTTCTGGCGTTATGGCAATCAGGATGGAAGCGGGGAGGTCAGGACACCTGATCAAGTGGTTGCGCATGCGCGCGAGTTGAAGGCGAGATACGGCTTTACCAGCCACAAGCTGAAGGCCGGCGTGTTCCACCCCGATTATGAGGTGCAAGCGTTCCGCGCCTTAGCTCAGGCGTTCCCCCAGGATTCCGTCCGCATCGACCCTAACGGGGCGTGGTCCACCGAACAGGCCATCCGCGTCGGCCAAGCCATCGAAGATCTTCGGAACGATTACCTGGAAGACCCCGTTTACGGCCTCAATGGTCTACGCCGGGTGCGCCAAATGGTGCGGATCCCGCTCGCGACTAATACTGTAGTCGTGAACTTCGAGCAGCTTGCGGCAAACATTCTCGACATAGCCGTGGATGTTGTGCTCCTGGATACAACGTTCTGGGGCGGCATCCGCCCGTGCATCAAGGCTGGTAACATCTGCGAGACGTTCCAGATTGGTGTCGCCGTTCACTCATCCGGTGAACTGGGAATTCAACTGGCAAGCATGTTGCACATGGGAGCCGTTGTGCCGAACCTCGCGTTTGCGGGTGACGCGCACTATCACCATCTGGCGGACGACGTCATCGAGGGCGGACTGATGAAGTATCAGGGTGGATCGATTGCGGTGCCCGACGCTCCCGGACTCGGCATCAAGCTGGATCGCGAGAAATTGAGGAAATACCAGGAACTCTACAAGGAGCTGGGAGGTTATCCGTACGACCAGGATCCGTTGCGCCCTGGTTGGGCCCCGATCATCCCCAATGATCGTTGGGCCGATCCACGCGACGATCGCAGGCCCAAGCTGAAATAGCAACGGGCGGCCGCAAGATATGATCTAACCACTGCCATGAACCGCATGTCGTTCGTTGCGGCAGTGCTGCTGCTGCCCTTGGCCCATGTTCAGGCCGACACCGGGTACGACGCGTGGCTTCGCTACGTGTCGATTGACGATCCCTCGGTTCGCCAGATGTATGCCGAGCTACCCGCGACGGCGGTTGTCATAAGCTCCTCCCCTGTTCTTTCGAGCGCGGAAGCTGAACTGAGCCGCGGAATTCTCGGCATGCTCGGACGTCGGTTGAGGGCGTCGTCGCAAATGCCCGGCAACGAAGGCAGCATACTTGTCGGCACTCTTGATGCCCTGAAGCCGCTGGTTTCCGACCCGGCGCTTCCCCAGTCGATTCCACTGGATGGATATCTGCTGAAAACGACAGCGGCCCATGGTCAGCCCGTTCTCCTGATTACGGGATCGAACGATCGCGGTGTCCTGCTCGGAACGTTCGCACTACTGCGAAGAATTGCGCTTCATCGAGAGATTGCGCACTTGGATGAACAGGACAGTCCCGCCGCGCCGATTCGGTGGACAAATGAGTGGGACAATCTCGACGGCACCATCGAACGAGGCTATGCGGGGCGATCCATATTCTTCGATGGAGGGAACGTTCGTGCAGACCTCAGTCGGGCTGCGGATTACGCTCGAATACTCGGCTCCATCGGTATCAACGGCTGTACCGTCAACAACGTTAATGCCAATCCGAAAGCAATCTCGACTGAGTTCCTGCCGCAACTTGCGAGAATTGCCGATGCGTTCCGTCCCTGGGGTGTTCGGCTTTCTGTTTCCGTAGACTTCAGCAGCCCGAAGGTCCTGGGCCACCTGGAGACCTTCGATCCTGTGGATCCGAAAGTCGCGGATTGGTGGAAGGGCAAAGTCGATGAGATCTACAAGGCGATTCCTGACCTGGGCGGAATTGTCCTGAAAGCGGACTCGGAGGGTCGCGTCGGTCCATCTACTTACGGGCGTACTCACGCGGACGCCGCCAACGTTATTGCGCGCGCTCTAAAACCCCACGGTGGCGTGCTGGTCTATCGCGGGTTCGTATACAACCACCACATGGACTGGCGCGATCTGAAGAACGACCGCGCGCGCGCCGCGTATGATAATTTCGCTAAGCTCGACGGGCAGTTCGACGACAACGTTCTCGTGCAAATCAAGGAAGGTCCTATCGACTTCCAGGTTCGCGAGCCGGTCTCCCCGTTAATCGCGGCGCTGAAGCGCACAAACGAGACTCTCGAGTTTCAAGTGACTCAGGAATACACAGGCCAGCAGCGGCAGCTTTGCTTCCTGCTGCCAATGTGGAAAGAGGTGCTGGACACCGATCTTCATGCGGAAGATCGGAACACACCAGTGAAGGACATCGTCTCGGGCAAGGCTTTCCACCGCCCCCTCGGCGGACTCGTTGCCGTGACGAACGTTGGTCTTGACCAGAACTGGCTGGGGCACGATCTCGCGATGGCGAATCTCTACGGGTTCGGCCGAATCGCCTGGAATCCTGACCTGAGTTCACGCGCAATCGTGGATGAATGGACGCGCATGACGTTCGGCCATGATGCCCAGGTTGTGGACACGGTCAATGATCTTGAACTGCGCTCATGGAGAACCTACGAGAACTACACCGGCCCGCTCGGCGCGGGAGGGCTGACTGACATCATCGGCGTCCATTACGGTCCGGGAATTGAGTCTTCCGAGCGCAACGGGTGGGGACAGTGGCATCGGGCCGATGAGAAGGGAATCGGCATGGATCGCACCGTCGCGACGGGAACGGGCTACATCGGGCAGTATTCACCGCCGCTTGCGAAAATGTACGAGTCCCTTGCGACATGTCCGGATAACCTGCTCCTCTTCATGCATCACGTGCCCTACACGCATGTACTGCATTCGGGCAAAACGGTTATCCAGCATATCTACGATTCGCATTACGATGGAGCTTCCGAAGCGCAATCGTTTCCGGAGAAGTGGCGTCTCTTGCATGGGCGAGTTGATGAGGAGAGATGGGCCGCCGTGCTGCGCAAGCTGCAATACCAGGCCGCTTATGCGGAGGTCTGGCGCGATGATGTGAACGACTGGTTCTACAAAACATCCGGCATACCGGACGCGCATGGGCGAGTAGGACATCATCCAGGACGAATCGAAGGGGAATCCATGACGCTCGAAGGGTACGCTGTCGAGCCCATCACGCCCTGGGAAGGCGCCTCGGGAGGCAAGGCCGTGGCGTGTCCCGTCCAGAAGTGCTCCGCCGTCACTCATTTCGATGGGCAAAGCGGCTGGTATGACGTCGGTATGCAGTACTTCGACCAGAACAACGGGATCGCTCACTTTCAGTTCTTCGTCGGGAACCAGCTGGTCGCAGAATGGGCAGCCGACGATAACTTGCCCACGCCGAAGGCTAATGCTCATACCAGCACGCGCCACACGGTGGAGGGCGTAGCGCTACGGCCTGGCGATGAGATCCGAATCGTTGGGCTTCCCGATTCGGGTGAGCACGCCCTGATCGATTACGTCCAGATAAAACCTTCTCGTCGTGTAAGCTTCTAACTGTTTGTCCAAAAACTTATGACCGCTATTGCACAAGAAAAGCAGACCGCCCTCGTTGACCGACTCACTCAAGCGTGCGGGGGCGGTTATTCGCCGGAAATCCGGCGCCGCTACTTCATCACTGGACCGCAATGGGCGCCAGCTTACGAAGGCCAGGCCGTCTTCCATGCTCCAGTGAGGACGCCGCTCACGTTTGAGCAGGTGATCGAAGACTACAGCAAAGTCGGAGTCGGTTACTGGTGTACGCACGATACCGACGTCATCCCGACAAACGACCTCTTCACGCCTCGACAGGACGAAACCGTCGAGCGGATCAAACAAAGTCTGGCGAAGCACGACGTGAAGTGCTCCATGGTGACTACCGAGACGTTTCATCACGCTGTCTGGGCAGCTGGTCCGGCAGCAGAGGCGCCCGAGGTACGTGAATACGCCAAACGGCGACTCTCGAACACCGTAAGCATCGGGCATGAGTTGGGCGCGCAGTTTTGCGTCTATTGGCCGGGATCGCTCGGCTATTACATCGCCGGTGTTGTGGAGGAAACGGAAACACTGCGCTGGTTCGCCGACGGGCTGAACGCGGCCTGCGAAACCGATATCGAGATCGCGAAAAAGAAAAACCGGCCTACTCTGAAGCACTGCATGGAGGCCAAACCGTTTGAGCCTCAGGGCGAAATCCTGCTGCCTACCTCGGACGCGATGCTGGCCTTTATCTCTTCAGGGCTCTTGAAGCATCCCGATATGGTCGGCCTCAATCCCGAATACCTGCATGAGTTGATGTGGGGTGCCTCGGTACGTGCGTCCCTTGCGCGTGCGCTGGTGTGCGGCAAGCTGTTCCACTTCGATATCAATGACGGCTACCGGTTGAAGCATGACGTCGATATCGCGATTGGCCTCGTCAATCCGCTCGACTGGCTGAACGTGCTGGTGCTATTACGCTCGCACAACTACAACGGACCTTTCAATCTCGATTACAAACCGCCACGCACAACCAGCAACCACGGTGTCTGGGCGGTCAGCGTTCCGACCATGGTCGACCGGTTCATAACGCTCTGGGAGATGGCGGGTGAGGTGATTTCGGACCCGATCATCAAGGAAGCGACTGATGCTTTGAAGGCCGGCGGAGGTGGCGATCCGAAGGACGTCAATTCCGTCGTCAAGGCAAACCGCGAGCTGCTCTCGCTCCACGAATTGATCGCCCATCGGTTGTTCCAGATCCTGATCGGCGCTCATCGGGGAAGAACTTATAGCCTCTAGCATTTAACATGCGACTGCGGCACGGTGCTTTCTTCGCCGTCGGAGCTCTCCTATTGTGTTCCATCGGGAGCCCAGCGGCAGATTTCCGACCTCCGGCCGTGCCGCTGGTCGTTCACGATCCGTACTTCAGCGTCTGGTCCATGGCTGATAAGCTGACGGACCAGCGGACAAAGCACTGGACCGGGTCGGCGCAGTCGCTCTGTAGCCTCGTCAGGGTGGACGGAACGACATACCGGATCATGGGATCTGATCCGCGGAACACACCGGCGCTTCCTCAAACGAAGCTGGAAGTTCTGCCGACGCATACGCGGTACGAATTCCAGGGCGCAGGCGTGCGCTTTTCGCTGGCGTTCCTGAATCCGTCGCTTCCGGACAGCATGGAGATGGTGTCCCGCCCCGTCACCTACATCACCTGGAGCGCACAGTCGGCGGATGGCAAGACGCACGCCGTCCAGGTTTATTTTGATGCGTCCTACGAGCTGGCGGTAAATGTACCCGAGCAGGCCGTCACCTGGGGCAGGTTCCACTACCAAGATCTCCAGGTCCTTCGCCTTGGCAGCCAGGAGCAGCCGGTATTGCGGAAGTCGGGCGACAATCTCCGAATCGACTGGGGCTATCTCTACGTCGTCGCGCCCGCGGGCAGCAGTTCGTCCGAAGCTGCGACAGGCCATTCCGAAGCCGTCAAACAGTTCTCGTCTGCTGGTCGGCTGCCGAATTCGGATAATCTCGCACCCCATCAGCCTTACGGGCAGCCCACGCCCGTGCTGGCTGAAACGTTCGATTTCGGCGCGGTCGGTTCCTCGGCCGTCTCGCGCCATTTGGTTCTCGCGTATGACGACATCTTCGGCGTCGACTATTTCCATCGTCATCTCCTTCCCTATTGGCGCCGAGACGGCAAAGAAGTGGGCGAGCTGATGACGGCTGCTCTGAGCGACTATGACTCACTCGAGAAGCGATCGTCTGATTTTGATCGTCAGCTCATGGCTGATCTGACGAAAGTGGGCGGCCAGGAGTACGCGCAGCTATGCGCTCTTGCTTTCCCGCAGACCATCGCGGCTCACAAGCTTGTCGTGGATATGGACGGAAGCCCTCTTTATTTCTCGAAGGAAAATTTCAGCAACGGGTCCATCGATACCGTCGATGTCACTTATCCGAGCTCGCCATTTTTCCTGCTCTTCAATCCGCGCCTTCTGGAAGCCCAGCTCAAACCGGTTCTCGATTACGCCAACCTGCCTCGCTGGAAATTTCCGTTTGCACCCCATGATCTTGGCCGTTACCCGCTGGCAAACGGTCAGCAGTATGGTGGCGGTGAAAAGACGGAAGAAGACCAGATGCCGGTGGAGGAAAGCGGCAACATGCTGCTGATGATCGCCGGCCTGGCCCAGGTGAATGGAAACGCTAGCTTTGCTAAGGAGTATTGGCCGGTTCTTTATAAATGGGCAGAGTTCCTGCGAGCAAAAGGGCTCGATCCAGAGAATCAGCTATCTACCGACGATTTCGCCGGTCACTTGGCCCACAACGCAAATCTCTCTGCCAAAGCCATCCTGGCTATGGGCGCCTTCGGCAAGTTGGCCGGACAACTCGGGCACGCGGATTTGCAACAGCAATATTCCGCGCTCGCTCGTGATTACGTTCAGAGATGGGAGAAGATGGGCCTCGAAGGCAATCACTTCCGGCTCGCTTTCGATCGGCCGGGTACCTGGAGCCAAAAGTACAACCTGGTCTGGGACAAGCTGCTCGGATTGAATCTCTTTCCGAAGACAATCACGGACCGTGAGCTTGCTTTCTACGCATCGCACGCGAACCGGTATGGCCTTCCGTTGGACAATCGCGCCGATTACACGAAAATCGATTGGCTAGCCTGGACCGCCAGTTTGTCCGGCTCTCCCGCGGCGTTTGCCCAAATATTTGCTCCCGCTTACCTCTTTGCTCAGGAGTCGCCCTCGCGCGTGCCGCTGACGGACTGGTACGACAGTAAGACGGGTAAGCAATCCGGTTTTCAGGCGCGTTCTGTCGTAGGTGGTATTTTCATCCAGATGCTAAGCGATCCGGAAATCTGGAAGCGGTACTCTCAATCTCATAAGGACTAAATTGGTGGGGCAGCCTGTAGCCCCGGATCTCATACGGTAGTCTAGAAAAAATCGGGCTTGCACTAGCTCGAGCCCAATCCACGATGATCAGCTTGTTCCTCAAACGCCTCAGTCGGCTTACGGTTGTACTCAGCTTCATGGGTCCCTGCTTTGTGCAGGGCCAGAACGCTGGTGCTCCGCCTCAAGCCCCGAACCCCACTGTCCAGACGCCCAGCGTTCCAAGACAGGAATCAAAATCGACTACCGCCGAAACTTACCCTCCGGAGCTAGTGAAGAATGGTCAGGGTCTTTTTGGACAGAACTGCGGGTTTTGTCATGGAAAAGATGCAGGCGGCGGTGAAGGCGGGCCGGATCTGACACGATCACAGCTTGTGTCCGAGGACGTCAAGGGAAATAAGATCGGCGACGTGGTTCGTAACGGACGTCCTGAAAAAGGCATGCCGCGTTTCAATCTGCCGGAAATGGACATGGCTGCCATCGTTGCGTTCATCCATGACCAGAAGACCAAGGCGGAGAGCCAGAAAGGTGGCCGCCGCGGTGTCGACGTCGCCGATCTGCAGACCGGTAATCTCGAGGCGGGCAAGAAGTACTTTGCCGCCAATTGTGCGTCCTGCCACTCGGCAACCGGCGATCTGAAGGGGATCGCCTCGCGCCTTCAGGGGCTCAGGCTGGAACAGCGTTTTCTTTATCCCAGAGATGCGGTGGGTACAGTGACGGTAACGCTGCCATCCGGCAAGCAGCTTACAGGCAAACTGGCATATAAAGACGAGTTCGTCATCGGTTTGAAAGACAGCTATGGGTGGTATCAATCCTGGCCTGTTTCGAGTGTCAAATTCAAGATCGACGATCCCGCCGAGGCGCACCACACGTTGCTGACGAAATACACCGACGACGATATTCACGACGTAATGGCATTTCTGCAGACACTGAAGTAAGAGAATCCAGGACTTCCATGAAACTCTCCCGATTAATCGTTTCGCTCATGGCGGGATTTCCGCTTGCCACCGCCATGCTGGCTCAAGGCTTGGATCCTGCTTACCTCGTGAATCCGCCAAAAGACGCATGGCCGGCCTACCATGGCGACTATTCCGGTATGCGCCATAGCGCGCTGACGCAAATCTCTCGCGACAATGTAGGCCAATTGGGCTTGGCTTGGGCTTTCCAAACCGGCCAGGTAACCAATCTGAAGGCGACTCCCATCCTGGTGAATGGCGTCCTGTATCTAACCAGCCCGGATAATGTCTGGGCGGTAGACGCGCGCTCGGGGCACCAGATTTGGCATTACTCCTATCCAACGAATAAAGGCTTCCACATCGGCCATCGCGGTGTGTCGATGTACGGCGATTGGCTTTTCTATACAACGCCGGATGCCCACCTTCTGTCCCTTAATGCCAAAGACGGAACCGTGCGCTGGAACGTGAGCCTGGCGGATTCCAAGAAAGGCTACTGGTCAACCATGTCTCCGCTGGTCATCGGGAATCACGTGCTGGTCGGTGTATCGGGAGACTTCGACAACCTCACTGGATTCCTGCGCTCGATCGATCCCGAAACAGGAAAGACGCAGTGGCAATGGAATAGTACACCTCCGCCGGGAACGCCCAACGCGACAACGGGCGGAATGACGTGGATGACGGGTACGTACGATCCGGATTTGAAGCTTCTTTATTGGGGTACTGGCAACCCGACCCCGGTGCTCACGGGCAAACCCCGCCCCGGCGACAATCTCTACACTTGCAGCATCGTCGCGCTGAACCCGGAGACCGGGAAGATGGTCTGGTCCTTCCAGCCGTCCCCGCATGATACTCACGACTGGGATGCGGTTGAAACACCAGTCCTTTACGACGGTGAGTTCGGCGGACAACCTCGCAAGCTTCTGATGCAGGCTTCGCGAAACGGCTACTTTTTTGTTCTCGACCGCACGACCGGGAAAAATCTCCTGACAAAGCCATTTGGTCCTGTCAACTGGTCGAAAGGTGTAGACAAAGACGGGCGCCCCATTCCCAATCCGGACAAGGACCCAACTCCGGATGGGCGGCTGATTGCCCCGGATGAAGGCGGCCTCACTAACTATCGGGCGCCTAGTTTCGATCCGAAAACGGGATTATTGGTGGTGAGCGCCAAACCGAGTTACTCCATCTACTTCTCGAAGCCTGCGGATGGAGCGTATGGCTGGTCCGGGGCGGATTACAGCGTCTGGAGCAAAGGCGTCCTGGAAGCGATCGACTACAAGACGGGCGCGATCCGGTGGGAGCATGAACTCGGTCCGGGCGGAGCGGGATCGGGGGTTCTGACGACCGATGCCGGTCTCACATTCACCGGCGATGCCCATGGCAGCGCGCTTGCCATTGACACTGCCACGGGAAAAACACTTTGGCACGCGGGAACGGGAACCAACATCCAAAGTTCTCCGATTACCTACGAACTGGACGGAAGGCAATACGTTCTAATCGGCAGCGGAGGCGTTCTCTACGCTTTCAGCCTTCCAGAGAACGCCGTTCCAAAGACTTCGGCTAGCGACCAGTAGGCCCTTGCTGCCTCGCTGGGGGCGCCATCTGCAGGATGTCCGGCCGAGTGCTGACTTTGTCGGCGGTCGGGAAATCGGCCGGCACTTTCTGCGTCACCTTTCCTGTGGCCGCCCACTCCGTTCCGCGCTGGAACGTCGTGATGAATCCAACGCACGCCAGTGCCGGGACGTCGTGGCCCATGGCGGTGTGAAAGATTCGACCTTTTCCAAAGCGCAACGCCATTAACATCGGCTCGTCCAAACCGGTGCCCTTATTTGCCGGATCCGAAAACGCGGTGGCGAGGATATCCATGTTCTGCCCAGGTCCTTTGAGCGTGTTGTAGAGTTCGTCGCCGGCATGCATCCATTTCTCCGGCAGTCCTTTGGTAATCGGGTGTTTCGGATCGCGGATCACAACCTGAAAGGGCAGGCGTTCACCATGCCGCCCTGCCGGTCCGGGTGTTGTGTCGCTGGCCAGCTTCCCATCCTTGTAGTACCAGTGCGGCCCGGCAGCTTCCGTGCGATGCCGCCAGCCTCCCACGCCGATCATCTGGTTGTACGCCTGCCATTCCGGGAAAGCATTATCTGCCGCGTGATAGACGACGAAGCCGCCTCCGTCCTTTACATACTGCTCGAACGCTGACTTAGTCTCATCACTCCATTCCCCATCGGGCGCGTCCAAATTCGAAACGATCACTTTGTAATCGCTGAACTTCGGGTGAAATGCGCTGAAGTCTCCCCCATGGGGAGGCGCGGTCACAATCTCGACCTGAAACATCCCCGCGTCCTCGAGGATCTTTTTCAGCACTGGAGTGGTTGCCTTCCAGTTGTGGTACGGGCCCGCGCTTTCC